>NZ_NTZO01000100.1 GCF_002559405.1 Bacillus sp. AFS001701
GTTCTTACTAGTGAGAAAAGAAATATTGTTGAGAATAGAATGGATTTTTAAATGGTATATGATAAACTTTATTTAGAATATTAGTTTAATAATATGTAAATGTTAAAATGGCTGCTTATGCAGCTATTTTTAATTTAAAAAGGAGTAAAATAGAATGTTTGAATTAAAATTAAAAAATGGAGAAATAGTAAAAGTTCGTCAAGCAACAGGAACTGATGCTAAATCAATTATAGATTTTTATAACATCGTAGGTGGAGAAACGAACTTTTTATCATTTGGAGGAAACGAGTTTAAAAAAAATGAAGCAGAATATGAGACATTTCTAGATGATACCTTCAATGAAAAAAATTCAATTATTTTATTAGTTACAATCAATGATCAAATAATAAGTATCGGTTCGATCAATTCCAGTCAAAACGAACGTACTAAGCATGTAGGCACACTAGGCATTGTAGTTAAAAAAGAATATTGGGGA
>NZ_NTZO01000101.1 GCF_002559405.1 Bacillus sp. AFS001701
CTATGAGTAAGTTACTTTCAAATTTTTGCTGATTTACTAACTCATGAACCTGTTATGAGTTAGTTACTATCAAATTTTTGCTATTTTACTTACTCTTGAACCAGTTATGTGTAAGTTATTTCCATATGTTTTCTTAATTACTACTTAGACTTCCGTTTTTCAATATTGACTATGTTTTATTTCAACACACTGAAAAGACTGATTCAAAATGAATCAGTCTTCTTTGAGGACTTAACTTTTCGTATTAAATTAATTGCCAAGTATGCTAAAACCATAAAGACAAGATAGATTGATGCATAAAACCAGTACTCTTTATTGGTAAGTTTATTACTTAAGAGACTTAAAATGAAGAATGTTGTCAATGAACCTAGTAATAGCCCTATTAATGTTTTTAACCTCATTACACTGCACTCCCATTAAAGTAATTTTAAGTATTTGAAAGATACCCTTTTACAGTCTATATAGTTCATTATTGGTAAGAATATTCCAATCTAACCTTTCTAAAGTGCAAAATTAAGCTCTTTCTATACACTGCTTCCTATAAAAAAGACTGATTTAATCGATCAATAATCTGATACTCCTTTACGATATTGAACTCCGACATCAATTAGTTCATTTATAAACTCTTTAATATTTCCTACTAGGACACCACCATGTCCGGTACACAATACACTACTATCAAACTGATTTATTTTTTTTAGTCCACCTAGAAAATGATCTAAGTGTTCTGTTGAGACTCCACCATCTCTCAAATACTTAACCCACTCATTTCTAAGATCATCTCCTTTAGAGACTAGTCCATCTTTTGATAAAGGATCAACATAAGAAATCACCTGTAAAAACTACTTTTGATGGGCGATGGTAAAAATACGACCGAACCTGGAGTATGGTATCCAACTAAATCAAATTCAAACTCCTTTATTACTTCAAAATCTTTAAGGACATTACTAAACTGAGTTAATTCATGTGAAACAATCAAATCATTATCATTTTTAAAAATACTAGAGCCTTCAATATGATCTTTATGTCCATGTGTAGCTAAAAAGAGATGGACGTCTTCTGGTGTTTTCCCCAATTCAACTAGAGCTTTCCTAAGATACTTAGAGTGGATCCCTTTTCCTGAATCAATGAGAGTAACTCCATTATCTTGAATTATAAAGTAGCAATTATTATATGACTTCCATTCGGTATCCCATATCGCTAAAGCGTATATGTTATCTACCACACGTTCAAAAGAAACTTCCACGTCTTCAACTCCAGAATAGATAGATAGCATTCCATAAAAAATCAGTCTGAAATACCTATATTATAGTGTTCTACATTTACGACTAATAACCTTTTATCAATAAGTTATCTAGTCAAAACGAATAAATATTATGAAAGATTTATCAAAATTAATAGGTCTTATCCACTACATCACAAATACATAAAACATAAATTTAACTTTTCAGAAAATAATAGATTAGAAAATTAATATGCTATAATCTTTCTAATTTTATAAATATAGTCCTGGAAGGAGCGTATAACGTGGAAAAAGAAGTAAATTTAAAGAAAAATATTGGCTTTTTCGTATCAACGTCTTTAGTAATCGGAACAGTAATAGGTTCTGGTATCTTTATGAAACCTGGGATCGTATTGTCTTCAACTGCTAACTCCACTATGGCTCTTTTAGCGTGGATTATCGGTGGCGTTATTACACTAGCAAGTGGATTAACGATTGCTGAAGTAAGTGTAAAAATCCCGAGAACTGGTGGATTATATGCTTACATAGAAGAGGTATATGGTGAGAAGTGGGGATTTTTATGCGGCTGGGTACAAACCCTCGTCTATGGACCAGCTGTTATGGGTGCGCTTAGTCTTTACTTTGGCTCTTTGTTGGCAGATTTTTTCGGTTTTCAGGGAAGTAGCAAAGTTATTGGTATTATCACGATTATATTACTTGGTGGTTTAAACCTACTAGGCACTCAACTTGGTGGATTTATTCAAACAATCTCTACTGCAGGTAAACTAGTTCCTATTATTTTAATTGCTGTTTTTGGTATTCTTCAAGGGGACGTTTCAGTTTTTAATGCAGAGAGTGGTAGTTCTACTCAAGCACTTAATATGGGCGCAGCAGTATTAGCGACTTTATGGGCATATGACGGTTGGATGAATGTAGGTTTTATGGCAGGAGAAATGAAGAATCCTTCAAAGACTCTTCCTAGAGCAATTATTTCTGGTATTGTTATTGTTATTTTAGCTTATCTTTCTGTTAATATCGCAATGCTACATGTTTTATCTGCAAGTAAAATTGTTGAATTAGGCCCTAATGCAGCTACTGCGGCAGCTTCTTCACTATTTGGTAGTATTGGCGGAAAAATTCTTGCCATCGGAATTTTAGTTTCTATTTTTGGCTGTTTAAACGGCAAAATTCTTACTTTCCCAAGGGTTACATTTGCAATGGCAGAACGAAACTTCCTACCTGGTTCAAAGGTATTATCTAGTATTCACCCTAAATTTAATACGCCAGTAGGCTCAACAGTTTTTCAAATTATTTTATCCTTAGCAATGATGATATTCTGGAACCCGGATCGACTTTCTGATATGGCTATATTTGCAGTTTTCTTATTTTATGGACTAGCATTTAATGCGATCTTTATATTACGTAAAAAAGATAAAGGTGGAAATAAATTATATAAAGTACCTTTATACCCTATCACTCCGATTGTGGCAATATTAGGTACACTTTACATCATCGGTAGTACGATTATAAATGCACCAATAGATGCACTTGTATCAATTGGTATTGCAATTGTTGGTTTACCAGTTTATTGGAGACTAAAATCGACTATTAGAAGTGAAGAAAAATATAAAGCAAGTTGATCTATAAGTATGATTTAAGGTTAATAAAAAGCAGGTAAAAGACTTCATTATCTTTTACCTGCTTTTTCTGTTCTCTATTATTTATGTGCAAAAAATACTAATTGAACTAAGAATAATACTGCAAATATATAAACAAATGGGTGTACGTCTTTAAATTTACGTTTAACGATTTTCATGATCGGATAAGAAATAAAGCCTAAAGCAATACCGTTTGCAATGCTTGATGTTAATGGCATACTAACGATGACTAAAAATGCCGGGAATGCTTCTTCAAAATCATCCCATTTAATCTCCGAAATACTCTTAATCATAAAACAGCCAACAATAATTAAGCTAGGTGCTGTAATTGCGGCAACTTCTGATACAGAACCAATCATTGGGCTAAAAAATGCTGCGATTACAAATAGAACCACAACAGTTAATGACGTTAAACCAGTTTTTCCACCAGCACCAACACCAGCAGAGGATTCTACAGTTGCTGCAGTCGGACTTGTTCCTAACATTGCACCAACAATTGTTCCAATTGAATCAGCAGAGAACGCACTTCCTCCCTTTTCTAACTTACCATTTTTGATAAGACCTGCTTGTTTAACGATTGCTAGTAAAGCTCCTGTAGTATCAAATAACATGACAAGTAAGAATGAGAAAATGACACTATAAAGTCCGTATTCAATAATGTCTTTCACTGAATCAATTGGGTTGTATACTAATATTCCTTTTGGTAAATGCGGCATAGCAACAAATCCATTTGCAAAATTTAACTGACCTGTAAAATATGCAATTAGACCTGTTGTCATCATCCCTAGAAATAATGCACCATTTAAGTTAAGTGCCATAAATACAATTGTTATTAGTAAACCGATCAATGTAAGTGCAACTTTAGGGGAACTAAAATCACCAATTTGAACTAGATTAGTAGGATGATCTGCGACAATACCTGATAAACGCAAACCAATAAAGGTAATAAATAAACCAATTCCAGCAGCAATTGCATGCTTTAAGTTGGCAGGAATTGCCTGAATTAATTTTGTTCGGAAAGAAGTTAAAGAAAGTAGTAAAAATAAAATTCCAGTAATAAAAACAGCAGAAAAACCTACTGAATATGGGAGATTATGTCCTCCAATTACAGAATAAGTAAAATAGGCATTTAACCCCATAGCAGGTGCTATAACGATTGGATAATTAGCTATTAACGACATCGTTAAAGTACCAATAATGGTTGCTAGAATAGTAGCTAAAAATGCTTGGTTAAACGGTACACCTGCGTCCTTTAAAATCATAGGATTGACAATAATGATGTACGCCAAAGTTAAAAATGTAGTTAAACCAGCTAATACTTCTATTTTAACTGAAGTATTTCGTTCTTTAAGTTGAAACATATGATGACTCCTTTATTATATTAAAATAAAAAAACTGCCCGCTTTTCATGAGAAAAAGCAGGCAGTTTTACATTGTAAAGAAAACAAAAATCCAGAGCTCTTCCTCATAGTCTAGCAGTTTACGGGCGCTAGGTAGAAACTCTTGAACCTTATTTTCAAGTTTATATGAGAAAATATTAATATATTTTTTCTATCATACGATCTGCCTTACAGTCTGTCAATAAAAAACATTTTTGTTATATAATTTAGAAAATAATATAATGAATGTGGATAAAATAGTATCAAACATCAATATTTTAAAAGTACTTTTTAGGAAAAGTCGAATGGTATTCTCAATAAAAAGCTATCTATGTTATTCTGAAAGTATAATTTAGAATTTAAGGGGTTGTTTAACATTCGTTTAAATAAATTTATTAGTGAGTCTGGAAAGGCTTCGAGACGTGGTGCAGATAAGTTAATTAATGAAGGACGAGTAAAATTAAATGGTAGAGTAGCAAAAGTCGGCGATCAAGTTGAACCTGGTGATGAAGTAATTGTAAATGGTGAACATATTAGATTAGCCCGAAATCATGTTTATATAGCCTTGAACAAGCCAGTTGGTATAACGAGTACTACTGAAAAAGGTGTTAAAGGGAATATTGTTGATCTTGTAAACCACCCATTACGTATTTTTAATATTGGAAGACTTGATAAGGATTCTGAAGGTTTGATTCTCCTTACAAATGATGGCGATATTGTAAATGAAATTTTACGAGCTGAAAATAGGCATGAAAAAGAATATATTGTATCTGTAGATAAACCAATAACTCCTGACTTTTTAACTAGAATGTCTGAAGGGGTAAAAATATTAGGTACGAAAACATTACCATGTGAAGTTAAACAGCTTTCGAAGTATGATTTCCAGATTATCTTAACACAAGGTTTAAATCGTCAAATTCGTCGTATGTGTGAAGCACTTGGATATGAAGTATACCGATTGCAAAGAACTCGAATTATGAATATTCATTTAGGTAATCTACCAATGGGTCAATGGAGAGACTTATCTAAGAAAGAAAAAATTCAACTGTTTAGAGAATTAAATTATGAGCCAAATGAATGGTAAATTTAAAAAAGACTGATTCAATTGAATTGAATTAGTCTTTTTTTTGCTCAATAAAAGGTTTTAGTTTATTCTCCACGAAAAAAGAAACCACTATTAAGTAATATTTAATAGTAGCTTCTTTGGGATTTGGGATTATAAGCCTAATTCACTTTTAATTGTTTCTAACGTTTGATTTTTATATATCTTTTTCGGAGTTGGTGCATTTTGTACTGTTGGATTTTGTTGTAAATAATTTTTTTCTACGAATGCGAAATCTTTTGCGTCTACAGTTCCATCAAAATTAATATCAGCGCTTCGTTTGTTTGTGCCCCAATATGTTTGAATGTAAAGTGCATCTTGAACATCGATTACGTTGTCTTGATTAACATCTCCACTAACTAAGTTAATGTTTGTTGATTCCGATTTTCCGTATAATACGCCTTTGTATTCAAAACCGAATTTCTGTATTTTCTTTGTAATAAAATGTCCTGGTACATTTATTTCAAATGTATATGCATCTCTGCTTAACCCAAGTGGTTCAAGATTAAATTTACCTCTACTAATCAAATTAGTAGCGTCTAAATTATAAGCACCATTTGTAACTTTTAATGTTGCTCCCACTTTTGTCCAGTCGCGAGATCCTAAATAAGGCATAGCGCCTAAGAACATTGGCATCTCTGCACCAACAATTACCCCCATTGTTGCAATTGCCCCAACAACTCCGCCTCGAATATTATGGACCATTCTTCCGCCAGTAAAACCAATTAACAATGGTAATAAATAAGTAATCATTGGACTTACTAATACCGCCAACTTTGCATTAGGGATCCAACCAGTAGGTATAAACAGTGCCATTATTAATCCCCATGCAATAAAGGTACCAATGTTTGGCATTACCATACCACTTAGAAAGCTACCAAAGCGTTGTATTTTTACTTTTATATTATTGTTTTTATCTGTATTCAAAATCTTACCTCCCCTGTGAAGCTTATATACAAATGATAAAACGCTTACAGTACCCATACAATGAAATGAATATTCGTATTTGTCGCTTACTAATGTGATAAAATTTAAAAGAGCTAAATTTTCTATAAACTCTACTTATAATAGAATGATAGATTTAATCTACCTGAGCAATAGGTCTCAAAACATACTCACAAACATGACATAGTACCTATAAAACACCCCTACATTAGACTCATAAACTGATATAAAAAAAGGAACATATTCAAGTTATGAATATGTTCCTTTTGATTTTATTGTAGAAATTAAATCTTCCAACCTACTACTCTTATCCGACCTGTCCACTATATTTAGATTCTTCTTCTGGGAATAAAAATCCTAACTCATGGTGTTCACCTTCATAAACTGAAGATTGAGTTATACGGATTTCAGAATTCAAATCAACTACTTCTAATTTACAGTACGCACGATTAATTTGTAGAGCCTCATAAAACTCATTAACAGTAGAGACATTTTGTCCATTTACTTTCGTAATACTTTCGCCTACTTTAATGTTCATTTTATCCGCTACAGAGTTTGGTAAAATCCCTAAAACAATTAGGCCAGTTGATTTAACTGTAAAGTATGATGGTGTATTAATATCTCTATTTTTATGAATATAGTTGATAGCTTCTCGTCCCACTACTGCGATTGCTACAGCTATAAATGCTACAAAACCAATAAAATAACTTAATATTCCACCTGCACAAACTATAATTGCTAAAGCTACTATTTGTTTACCGACAAGCTTAATTGATTCCTTTGGTAGCATTCCTTGAATTAACTGGTAAAATCCAATTCCAAATGGTACACAAAGAATCGAATACCCACTATCACCTAAAGCAAGTGTAGGCCACCATGAATAGTCACTAACGATTGAACCACTTGGTATTAGTAAAAATAATGGCACCATCCATAATCTATTTGCCTCATGTGCACCTACTCTTTTTCCACGTTTACTCTCAATAAATAAAGGAGTTGTATGATTTGCAGCATTACGTTGAACTAAAATTCCTTCAGCTAATAAAAGTAAAGCCAATAGAATCGTTATAGCAGGAAGCATCGCATTCAGATCATTAGGTATAAATTTTTTCAACAAAGGTAGTGAATCTTGCCCTCTATTTAGTAATGGCAGAGCTACTAATGCTAGTCCAAAAAGATAAGCAGGAGACATCCATCTGAATTGTAAAATTAGTGCACAAATAATCGTTAATACACTTAATAAATAAACCATTTCAATCGGAATGCTAATTCCAGCTACCAAGGTTATAACTGAAAGAATTAATCCAATCAGTAATCCATACCATAGTGAAGTTTTCCACTCGAACGTTACATTAAAATTTCGAACCGAAAAATGCTTACGTTCTCGTTTTACGCGTAAATTGCCACAGAAAATTGATGCGATGAAAAATATATAAGTAAATGGATTTAAAAATAGTTTACCTAATCCAACTAATAGTTCAGATAATAAATTTGACCACATAACATTCACCACCTTTTTTATATAATAGATTGATATACTTATGTTATCGGTTTATTAATGTTTTTTCAAAGAGAATATGCTACAAAACAATAAAAAAAGCACACTTCTCCATAAAGTGTACTTTCGACATACTAAACTAAAACTCCTGCATGGATTGTAATTTCAAATCTATTTCCCGGGAATTATGTCAAATGAGGACGAATTGAACTACTCACCACTTGACACCCTTACAGGTTGTTTGAAATGGGAGATTCGAGATTCTTGGGAACAAAGCATACTTACTAGTGATTCTTTACCAGCAGAGGTTACTTTTATTTACCAAGCTAACCCCGAAGTTCCTACGGTTTGGTTTCACCTAACGCTAGGTGAAACGTACTCAGCCTGTTTTCTACTGAGGGGTATTACAGTTGTTCTATTTGTGACTCTTGAATGGTATAGGCGAATGACAACCACCAGACGAGTTCTATTTACGCAACAAGCACTACACTTGAATTCATTCTTTTTCTACGGTATTTACATTATCTATTGTACAGAATAGTAGCATAAGAGGAAAGCATTTTGGTTAACGCCAACCGTCTTTCATCTCCCACCTATTAATGGTGTTATCACGTAATTGAGGAAGGAGTCTTCTGTCGGATAATGATAAATTCCCTTCTCTTAGATGCCCACCAAATCTTAAGACTTTGTCTATACAAAGAGGACAATTCAAAATTGTCCTCTCTGTGTATTATTATTGAGCTACCATATCTAAAGCTTTCTCTAACTGAAGATCATTCTTTTCATCTTTAATTTTATCAATTAATGATGATTCAAGTTTTTCTGAAGTTAGAGGATCAATTTTACCGTTAACAGTAATCCCAACATCTTTTTGATAATTCTTAACTGCTGTCTCTGTTTGCTTGCTGAAATAACCATCTTTACGGCCTGGGTCGTAACCTAAACCTTTTAACATGATTTGTGCTTGTTTAATATTTTCATCATTGTCATCGAATTTAAATGTTTTCTTTTTATCAATTGGTGTAGCGTAGAAATAATCAGGTTGTTTCACAGCAACATCAGGTTTAATACCTTTTTTGTGAATCCAAGTACCATCTGGAGTTAACCATTTAAATTGTGTTAACTTAATATTGCTACCATCTTTAAAATCTAATGTAGATTGTACAGTACCTTTACCATAAGATTTTTCCCCAATTAATTCATAATGTCCTGCTTCACTTAATGCAGCTGCTAAAATTTCAGCCGCAGATGCACTACCTTTATCAATTAATACATCAATTGGATATGGTTTCGCTTTATTTAATTTAGTATAATACTTTTCTCGTTGGCCATTTCTATTTTCAACCTGTAAGTAAGGCTCACTTTTTACAACTAATTCTTCTAAAACGCCTTCTACAGCTTGTAAGTACCCTCCAGGATTTCCTCGAACGTCAATTGTTAATCCTTGGATATTTTGATCCTCTAGCTTTTTCAATTCTTTCTTGAACTCATCTGCTGTTTTTTCATTAAACGAGGTAATATGAATATAACCAATTTTTTCGTTATTTACGTCTTTCACTGAACTAAATACTGTATACATTGGAATATCGTCACGTTTAATTGTAAATTTAATTGGCTCCGGAACTCCTGGTCGTTGTACTTCAATCGTAACATTTGTTCCTTTTTTACCACGGATTTTTAACACTGCATCATATTGAGATAAACCTTTTACACTCTTACCATCAACTGATAAAATTTCATCCTTTGGTTTCAGACCAGCCTTTTCCGCAGGAGAGTTCTTAATTGGAGATACAATAATTAGTTTTTCACCATCTTTAGAAACTTCCGCTCCTATTCCTTGGAAAGATGAACCTAATGATTCATGGAATTGTTTTGCCGTCTTTCCATCCATATAGGTAGAAAACGGATCATCTAAAGTTGTTACCATCCCTTGGATTGCACCTTCAGTTAATTTATCAGGATCAATCTTTTTCACATATTGATTTGCAATAATTTCGTAAGCTTTTTGTATTTTAGCAATGTTTTCATCTTCTGAAGCTTTTACTTCTTTACTCTCAGAGAATTTTGAAACGATTGTACTTGTACCATCATTAAATGCAAATGTACCTACCCCCATACCAACAACAAATGTTGCTGTTGCAAGTAAAGCCGTTGTTTTACGATTCATACTGAACCTCCTATTTTTCGTTCCTTAAGAACGTACCAATCTATTAAATAGTGTATGTACCTGAAAAAGCATCACACAGACGTGCGATGCCATTTCTGTTCTATTATATGATAAGCCTGTATCACTTATGTTTGCAAGTAGAACACGATTTAATAAATTTTTATTAGAAGAGTTTAATTTATTTTGGTAGATGTTGCAAGTACGGCGTTAGATTAATACCTAACTTATCCGCAAGTCTCTCACCTAATTTTGAATCTGCACGATAGAAGTTACAAACAGCACGAAGCTTAATTTTTTCATCTACATCTGCTAGATCAGCACTAATATTTTTAATAACGGCATCCTGCTCCGCTTTACTAAATCTATTCCATACTTCTCCTGCTTGGTCGAAGTCATTTGTTTTTTCTATTTTTTTGCGCTCAGAAACACCACTTAATGGCTGAACTACTTCAACATAATCAGCATCCTCTTTTGGCGTATCCGAGTAGCTATTTGGCTCATAGTTAATTTGATGTGTTTGCTGACTAAAAGGCATATGACCATCACGTTGGCCATTCGCTACTTTCGCAAAAGGACAGTTAATTGGAAGTTGTAAATAATTTGCCCCAATACGATATCTTTGGGTATCTGAATAAGAGAATAATCTTCCTTGTAGTAACTTATCCTCAGATGGCAAGATACCAGGAACTAACACTCCTGGGTTAAATCCAACTGATTCAGTTTCTGCAAATACATTTTCAGGGTTTCGATTAAGGACCATCGTTCCAACAAATTGTCGAGGAATCACATCTTCAAACCAATCTTTTGTAGGGTCTAATGGATCAAAATCGAAATCTTCCATATCTGCAGAATTTAATACTTGTACATATAAGTCCCATTCTGGGAAATCTCCATTTTCAATTGAATTGTATAAATCACGGCTTGCATGGTTAAAATCTTTACCCTGAACTTCACTAGCTTCTTCCATTGAAAGATTTTCAATTCCTTGCTTTGGTACCCAACGAAGTTTTATATAAACAGTATTTCCATATTCATTTACCCATTTATATGCGTGAACACTTGAACCTCTCATTTGACGATAGTTCGCTGGAATACCTTCATCAGAAAATACATGTAATAACATATTTGTTGACTCAGGTGTTAGAGACATAAAATCCCAATATCTGTTAGGTGTTTGTAGATTAGTCCTAGGATCCGGCTTTAATGAATGAACCATATCGGGGAATTTCATTGCATCACGAATAAAGAATATAGGAAGATTATTACCAACAAAATCATAGTTACCATCTTCAGTATAGAATTTCACAGCAAATCCACGAGGATCACGTAATGTTTCAGGAGAATGTAATCCATGAATAACTGTTGAGAAACGAGCAAATACTGGTGTTTCTGTTCCTGCATCTTGTAAAAACTTGGCTTTCGTATATTTTTTCATACTATTTTTAGTTATGAAAACACCATGTGCGCCAGCTCCACGTGCATGCACAACACGCTCAGGTACTCTTTCACGATCAAAATGAGCTAGTTTTTCAATTAATTGATAATCCTCTAATAAAGTTGGACCTCTACGTCCCGCTGTAAGTGAATTTTGATTATCTCCAATTGGCACACCTTGATTTGTTGTTAGTCGGTTATTTATCATATCATTTCTCCTTAATTACAATAATTATAATCTAGTAATAATTCTATAATAATCTAACTCATAATGAAAATCAATATCAAATTATAATTATTATAATCTAGAGAATAATTGAATTGAATTGAATCGTCTCTTAATTATGTAGGTTTGACTTGCTAGAATTTCAGTATGATTGCTTGTAATTTTTTGTTAATTTATCGTCAAAATTAATTTATTTTTTTAGGTGCCAGCCAGAATCGAATTATTTTATGTGTTTTTATGATGATCCCAGTTCATATGTATGCTTTAATGTGCTTTATTAGCGATTTCGGTATTTTTAATTGCTATAGTGCTTTTTTAATTGTGATTCCACTTTTTTATTTGCGATGATCCATTTTTAATTGCGATTCCACTGTTTTATTTGCGATGTATCAATTTTAATTGCGGTTCCACTGTTTTATTTGCGATGAGTCATTTTTAATTCCGATTCCACTGTTTTATTTGCGATGTGTCATTTTTAATTGCGGTTCCACTGTTTTATTTGCGATTGTTTAATAAACCAAAAATAGCAAAAAAGAAAAAAACCTATCCTTGTGTTTTAGGATAGGTTTTTAGTAAATTAAAAATTAATATATTTCATAGGATCTACTGCATTTGATTTAGCATAATTCCATTCACCTTTGTGTAATTCAAAGTGTAAATGTTGTCCAGTAGAATGACCTGAATTTCCCATATAACCAATTTTCATACCTTTTGAAACAGTTTGTCCAGTTGATACATTAAAACTAGCCAAGTGTGCATATACGGTTGTCCATACTTGTCCATCAATATTATGCGTAATAAATACACAATTTCCATAAGAAGATGAAACATAAGCACGAATTACAACCCCATCGCCTGCTGCTACAACTGGTACACTTCCTGCTGAAGCAATATCAACACCTTCATGGAACTCTCCACCCTCAAATGAACGTTGTCCAAATCCTGAAGAGATATAACCGTTTGCTGGTCTTGTAAAGTTGCCACTAGACACGGTTGGTGTATTATCAGAACTACCGGTACTATCTGAATTACCAGTATTACCTGAACTACTAGAGCTTCCAGATCCACTTGAATGACTTGTACTTGTAGATGGCTTTTTACTTTTTGCAGCTGCTTCTGCTTTACGTTTAGCCTCTGCTTTACGTCTAGCTTCTGCCGCAGCTCTTTCAGCTGCTTGTTTCTTAGCGATTTCAAGTGCTTTTTGCATTGCAGCCTGCTGACTTGCTAATAATTGATCTTGTTCCTTTAAATCTAAAACATCTTCATGAGCTTCACTTTCTTTAGCTTTTAATGATGCCATTAATTTGTTCTTTTCGCTAACCTGACTTGCAAGTTGATTATTAAGACTCTTTAAGTTCGCTAAATCTCTTTCGATTTTTGCTTGTTTTATAGTCAAATCATCTTTTTTATTACTAACTTCTTTTAAGTCCGAGTTTTGCTGCTTAATAATGTCCTCGTCAGCCTTCATAATAATTTGTACTGCGCTCATTCGTTGAATTAAATCTCCGAAACTATTAGCACCTAAAATGACATCAATGTATGATACCATTCCACCAGCTTTTTGAAGAGAACGCATACGGTTTTTCAATAATTCTTCACGAGATTTAATACGTTCTTCAATAAACTTAATTTCTTCCTTTAGTTTTGAAATTTGCTTTTTCCCATCACTAACTGCATCTTCAGTTTGGCTAACTTTTTGCTTAGTCAGTTTCATCCGAGCATCAAGTTTTTCAAGCTCCGCAACTACTTCTTGCTGGTCATGCTTTATATCAGCAATTTTGTTGTTTGTTGCATCCGTCTTATCCTTAACTTCACTACGCTTCTTTTTAATGCGGTCAATTTCTGATTGGTATTTACTTTCAGCAAAAGAAACGGATGGGATAGCACCGACTATGAAAGTACTGCATAACATAATCGTTATTACTTTCGATGATTTTCTCTTACTCATCTAAGATCCCTCCTTATATGTATATAGAAAAGCCCTAGTACCTGTATCAACTCAGACAGACGTTAAATTGGGAACTAGAGCTTATCAATCGAATTACACTATTAAAACAATAGAACTACAAATGAAAAATTTAATCTTATTTACGTAAAAACTTACGAATTGACATGACAGAACCCCACATCCCGATTACTGCACCAATACCTATTAATATTGCAGATAGTTGGTACACAAACGGTGAAAATGGTAATAATGTAAACATTGTTCCTGCTAATTTTGGCATTAACATATTATAAATGACCTTATAGCCAGTTAATAGTAAAACAATCGGAATAACCGATCCTAACACACCTAGCAGTAAACCTTCTATTAAGAACGGCCAACGAATAAAGTTATTAGTTGCCCCTACCAATCTCATAATCTCAATTTCACGTCGTCTTGCCATGATTGTTATTTTAATAGTATTAGAGATTAAGAACATCGCAGTAAATAATAGTCCGAAAATAAGTACTAAACCGATATTACGACCTACCGAAACTGCATTAAATAATTTTTGAACTTGTTTTTTACCATAAATTACTTCATCAATATATTTTAAGCCTTCAATTTTTTTAGCTACTGGTGCGATTTGTTCTGGAGAATCTGTTTTAACAATATACGTATCATTTAATGGATTTTGCTGTTCAAACAGTTGGAATGCTTTCCCATCTTCTCCCATACTTTTGATTAGATTGTTTAGTTCTTGATCTTTCGACGAGAACTTTACAGTAGTTACATGATCTAATTTTTTGATTTCTTCTTTTAAAGTAGCTTGTTGCTCTTTGTTTGCTGTTAAATCAACTAAAACACGTACTTCAACATCTTTTTCTAAAGTTGTTCCAATGTGATTAACATTCAAAATTACGGTTAAAAATACGCCAACAAGCATTAAAGTAACTGCAACAGCACTTATTGATGCAAACGTCATCCAACCATTTCGTTTTAAACTACGTAGACCCTCACGAACATGTCTTCTTGCAGTTCTAGCTTTCATAACCGTACACTCCTCTCGCTTGGTCGCGTACAATTTTTCCAGCTTCAATTGCGATTACACGTCGCTTTATCGTATTTACGATATCTTTATTATGAGTTGCCATTACGACAGTTGTTCCACGTTCATTGATTTCTTTAAAAATATCCATAATTTCCCATGTAGTTTCAGGGTCTAGGTTACCCGTTGGCTCATCGGCGATCACTACTTGTGGTTTATTTACAATAGAACGGGCAATCGAAACACGTTGCTGTTCACCACCAGATAGCTCTGTTGGTAAGAATCGCGCTTTATGTTTTAACTTAACAAGGTCAAGTACTTCCATTACTCTCTTCTTTATTGTTTTCGGATTTTCTTCAATAACTTCAAGTGCAAATGCAATATTTTCATAAACTGATAAAGTCGGTAATAATTTATAGTCTTGGAAAACTACCCCAATATTTCTACGTAATAAAGGAACTTTTTTATCCTTCATATGACTTAAATCCATTCCATTAATTAAGATTGTACCCTTTGATGGTCTTTCTTCACGATACATCATTTTAATGAATGTCGACTTTCCGGCACCACTTGGTCCCACGACATACACAAATTCACCTTGGCGAATTTTTACATTAATACCATCTACCGCAAGAACACCATTAGGATAAGTCTTATAAACATCTTTTAACTCAATCATGACATTCTCCTTAATTTTTTGTTCCGTTTTTTTCTATCAAACTATTTAAGATCCATTCTGGATGAAATTATACTTAACTTTACTTGATCTTATTATTTCGCCTGCTATTTACATATTTCGATAATTTCAGCTAAGCTCCTCTATTATACCATTTAAAAAATGTCAAAATTGATAAATTTATGTTACATTTTAATAATAGTCAAGATTATTTCCGAACGATTCATAGGTTTATTTAACAAATTATGGAAAAATGTAACTAAAATGAAAAGAAACAGACCTTTTCTAATTAACAGAAAATTGTCTGTTTCTTTCATTTTTTTCTATAAAATTTAAAACATTTTATTTTTTAGTCGCAAGCCATTTCGCTACACTTTTCGCGTCATTTCCTTGAACAACTCCACTAGGCATTGAACCTCTACCATCATGGATAATATTTTCTATGTCTTTTTCAGAATATTTCGCCCCGACCTTTTTTAAGCTTGGTCCAATTATACCTTCTAGTTCTCCACCATGGCAGCTAGCACAGCTTTGTTTAAATAACTTTTCCCCATTAGCAACTGAAACCGGCTCACCTGAATCATTATTTTTACTAGAATTATTATTTGAACCACATGCTGTAATCGTTAACAGCATACCACCAGTTATAAAAGCAAGAAGTAGCTTTTTCACAAAAATCATCGCCCCTTTAAAATCCCATAACTATAGTCTACTACTAATAAAAATATTTATTTTACCTTTTTATGTCAAATTTGTGAAACCTTCTCCAAGAACTTCTGTTGCATCTACAACTGTAATGAAAGCATTTCGATCAACTGATCGAACGATATCACGTAGAGAAGAAAATTCAGTTTGATCAAGTACACACATTAATACTAAACGGTCTTCATTTGTATATCCACCAACACCGGTTAACTTTGTTACTCCACGATCTAATTGGTGAACAATTGCTGTTGTTACAGGCTCCACTTCTGAAGTAATAATTAGTGCCATTTTTGATCTAGCAAGACCAATTTGAACTAAATCGATTGTTTTACTCGTAACAAAAAGTGCAATTAGTGCATACATACCACTTTCAAGATTAAATACGATTGCAGAAGTAAGAACAATTAATCCGTCAATAAATGCTACACAAACCCCAAGTGATAAACCAGTATATTTATGAACAATTTGGGCTGCTAAATCTGTTCCACCAGTAGATGCTTTTCCTCGAAACACGATTCCTAGACCTAAACCAATAAATAGTCCACCAAAAATTGAGGCTAAAAGTGGATTATCAGTTGCAGGTTTTATATTGTATAAATCAACTAAATAAACAACAAGTGGAATAAAGATTGTTCCAACTAATGTTTTAGCTCCGAATTGTCTACCTAAGAAAATTACACCAGCTATAAATAAAGGGATATTAAATGCCCATTGTACAAATGCGGGATTAAATCCCATCGTACTCTTTAGAATCGTCGAAATACCGCTTACCCCACCAGAAGCAATATGATTTGGTAATAAAAACACACAAAACGCTACAGCAATAATTGCTGAACCAATTAATACAAAAAAGTACTCAAAAAACGTTTTTCCCCACCCTACAGTTAGAGCAGTAGAATATCTGACCTTTTTCAAACTTATCCCCCTCAACATTTCTCACTTACAGATAACTTTTCTATTTTATACCCTTTATATCGGACACTCTCACTATTTTTTATTATGAAAAAAACAATAAGATTTAATTACATATAAACAAAATTTACTTTCTTCCATTTGTAAAACAACTTAAAAATAAATATGATTGATATAACTCCTTCACATTAGTAAGGTAAAATCCTTATTAATCCCCTAAAGAAAAAAAGCTCAAAAGAATAACATCTCCTTACTTAGAAGATGTCCGTTTAGACAAAGTTCAAGGTTTGGCAGAGTCTAATAGTAGATGTTATAGGTTAAAAGATGGATTTACAGTTAACTAAATAATAAAATATACCTCTTTTGTCCCCAAAGATTAGGGCTGGTAAGAAAGAAGTTTCCTCCAATCTTATCAGCCCATTTTTCAACATTAAATCTTAGAACGTAAGTAAGCATCAATAAATGGATCAAGATCTCCATCCATTACTGCATGTACATTACCAACCTCTGTGTTTGTTCGATGATCTTTAACCATTGAGTATGGGTGGAAAACATATGAACGAATTTGACTTCCCCAGCCAATTTCTTTTTGTTCTCCACGGATTTCATCTAGTTGAGCTTGTTGCTCTTCTATTTTACGTTGATATAATTTTGCTTTTAACATTTTCATTGCATGTTCACGGTTTTTAATTTGTGAACGTTCTGTTTGACATGTTACTACAGTGTTAGTTGGAACATGCGTAATACGTACTGCTGAGTCAGTTGTATTAATATGCTGACCACCTGCTCCACTCGCACGATACGTATCAATTTTTAAATCTTCTGTACGTATATCGATTTCAATTTCTTCATTGAACTCAGGCATTACTTCGCAAGAAACGAAAGAAGTATGACGACGACCTGATGAATCGAACGGAGATATACGTACTAAGCGATGAACGCCTTTTTCTGCTTTTAAATAGCCATAAGCGTTATGGCCTTTAATTGCTAAAGTTACGCTCTTAATACCAGCCTCATCACCAGGTAGATAATCTAAGGTTTCGACTTTAAATCCACGTTTTTCAGCCCATCTAGTGTACATACGTAATAACATTGAACCCCAGTCTTGAGACTCAGTTCCACCTGCTCCTGGATGAAGTTCAAGAATTGCATTATTTTTATCATATGGCTCGCTTAATAATAATTGAAGTTCAAAGTCATTCAGTTTTCCAGTTAAAGATTTTACTTCAGTTACTAATTCTTCAAATAGTTCATCGTCATTTTCTTCTTTAACTAACTCATAAGTTACTTCAAGATTCTCATAACCATCATTTAAATCATTGAATTCATTAATAACTTCTTTTAAACCATTTACTTCACTAATTACTACTTGTGCAGCTTTTTGATCATCCCAAAAATCTGGCTCAGACATGAACGCTTCAAGCTCATCTAGTCTTGCTTGTTTTGTTTCGACGTCAAAGAGACCCCCTAAATGCTTGAAGGCGTTTCGCCATCTTTTCTAGTTCTTGCTTTACTTCTACTAATTCCATTACATAACACCTCGATTAAATTTTACGAACAATAAAAAGCAGGTAAAGACAAGTAGGAAAGTAAGAATAACCTTTGAAAGTTACTCCTCTTTTCTAATCACTACTTGCCCTTGCCCCTTTTCATTTAGTTTCTATTTTATTAGATTCCTTTACCGTGGCAGTTTTTATACTTCTTACCTGATCCACAAGGACAATCTTCATTACGGCCAGTTTCATCGCCTTTTACGATTGGTTTTTTCTTTACTTCACCTTCACCATCATTACTTACATGAATTGCATCGCCTTGTACAGCTTCACGCTCAACATCAGCTTCAATTTCAGCTTTCATAATAATGCGAGATACTTCTTCTTCAATTGAAGCAATCATCTCTTCAAACATTGCGAAGCCTTCCATTTGATATTCACGTAGTGGATCAATTTGTGCATATGCACGTAAATGGATACCTTCACGAAGTTGATCCATTGAATCGATATGAGCCATCCATTTGTTATCAACAGTACGTAATAATACAACTTTTTCAAACTCACGCATTTGTTCAACTGGTAAAGCTACCTGTTTTTCTTCGTAACGCTCAAATACTGTTTTTTGAATTAATTCAACCATTTCATCCGGTTCAATTACACGTAATTGTTCAACTGTGATTTCATCTTCATTTAATAAGTTTGCTTCTAAGAAATCAATGATTCCTTCTAAATTCCACTCTTCTTGAAGCTGCTCGTTTGGAGTATGAGCTTGAACTACTCTGTTAATAGTACCTTCAATCATATTCTTAACGATTGGTTGTAAATCATCTGAATCAATAACTTCAGAACGTTGAGCATATATAACTTCACGTTGTTGACGTAATACATCATCATATTGAAGTAATTGTTTACGAGCATCAAAGTTATTACCCTCTACTCGTTTTTGTGCAGATTCAACTGCACGAGAAACCATTTTACTTTCAATAGGTTGGGAATCATCTAATCCTAAACGATCCATCATAACTGATAAATTTTCTGATCCAAAACGACGCATTAATTCATCTTCCATTGATAAATAGAAAGTTGTCACACCAGGGTCACCTTGACGACCAGAACGACCACGTAACTGATTATCAATACGACGGCTTTCATGACGTTCTGTACCAATAACAGCTAAACCACCAAGCTCACGAATGCCTTCTGCTAATTTAATATCTGTACCACGACCAGCCATGTTTGTCGCAATAGTAACTGCGCCACGGTGACCAGCTAATGCGATAATATCAGCCTCACGTTCATGGTTTTTCGCATTTAATACTTCGTGTTTAACACCTTTACGCTTTAACAATTGAGAGATTAATTCTGAAGTCTCGATCGCTACTGTACCAACTAGAACTGGTTGCCCAGCTTTGTGACGCTCAACGATTTCATCAACAACAGCATTAAATTTCCCATTCATTGTTTTGTATACTAGATCAGGTTTATCCATACGAGCGATTGGTCGGTTCGTAGGAATAACTAGAACATTCATATTGTAAATATTACGGAATTCTTCTTCCTCAGTTTTAGCTGTACCTGTCATACCCGAAAGTTTTTTGTACATACGGAAGTAGTTTTGGAAAGTAATTGTCGCAAGCGTCATACTTTCGTTTTGAATTTTTAATCCTTCTTTAGCTTCGATCGCTTGGTGAAGACCTTCACTGTATCGGCGGCCTTTCATTAAACGACCAGTAAATTGGTCAACGATTACAATTTCACCATCTTGAACTACATAATCTACATCATGAGTCATCGTCACGTGAGCACGTAATGCCTGAGTAATATGATGGTTTAAGTTAACATTTTTCAAGTCAAATAGGTTTTCAACGCCAAAAGCTTTTTCTGCACGTGAAATACCATCTTCAGTTAATAAAACTGATTTTGTTTTTACATCGTACGTATAATCTTTGTCTAGCTTAAGCATTCCAACAAATGCATTCGCCGCAATATATGATTGTGCAGACTGTTTTGCTTGTCCTGAAATAATTAATGGAGTACGTGCTTCGTCAATTAAAATTGAGTCAACCTCATCGATAATAGCATAGTTTAGTGGACGTTGAACTCGTTGTTCAGCGTATACAACCATGTTATCACGTAAATAGTCAAATCCTAATTCATTATTTGTACTATACGTAATATCACAAGCATATGCTTCACGCTTTTCATCTGGTTCCATACTATTTAAATTTAGACCAACAGTAAGTCCTAAGAACTCATATAATTGACCCATTTCACGAGCATCACGACTCGCTAAGTATTCATTGACTGTAACAACGTGAACACCTTCGCTACTTAATGCATTTAGGTAAACAGGTAAAGTGGAAGTTAAAGTTTTACCTTCCCCAGTTTTCATTTCTGAAATATTACCTTCATGTAAAGAAATTCCACCTAATAACTGTACAGGATATGGAGTCATACCAAGCACACGAGTAGCACCTTCACGAACAACGGCAAACGCTTCAACTAAAATATCATCAAGAGTTTCACCTTTTTGAATACGCTCTTTAAATTCAAATGTTTTACCTCTAAGTTCATCATCAGATAATTTTGTATACTGATCCTGTAAAGATAAAACTTGATCAACTTGTTTTTGCATTTTATTTAATTGTCGCTGATTAAGATCAAAAACCTTTTTTATCATTCCAAGCATTCGTAACGCTCCTCTATTATAAAGTCATAAACTAAAATGTCATTAAGTTAGTAGATACTATTTCTAATTTTAGCATTAAATGAAGATACGTGACAACCTTATGTCGAGAATGTTCTATTAGAATTAATTAATATTTTAGAAAATAAGCCAAAAAACCAAAAAAGGACTAAGCTAAATGATTAGCTCAGTCCTTTTATATTATTTTATTAATTTTTATTTAGCTTCAATTAAACCATAACGCCCATCTTTTCTAGCGTAAACGATGTTCGTTTTATTCGTTTCACAGTTTAAGAATACAAAGAAGTTATGACCTAACATGTTCATTTGTAGAACTGCTTCTTCTGCATCCATAGGTTTTAAATCAAATTGCTTTGTTCGAACTAACTCAATATCATTTTCTTGCTCTTCTACTGCAACAGCTGACTCAGTAATCGATGGTGCAAACATGAATTTTAATGAACCTTTTTCTCTTAACTTACGATTTACTTTCGTTTTGTGTTTTCGAATTTGACGATCTAGTTTATCAATCACTAAATCGACAGCTGCATATAAATCTGCATGCTCTTCTTCTGCACGTAATAACATATACGTTCCAGGAATAGTTACTTCAATTCTTTGCTTGTCGTGGAATACCTTAGCATTAACTCTCGCCGTTAACTCTTCGTCAAAATAACGATCAAATCGCGATAATTTTTTATCTACGTAATCACGAATTGCTGGAGTAATTTCAATATTTTCGCCTCGGATGTTTAGCATCATATGGGTTTCCTCCTTCATCAAGCTCCAAAAATGATAGCTGTCATACTTATATTCTACACCTCTATCTCAATTTCCTCCTTGAAATTTTTGTCAAATATGAGAAATCTCTGTGACCATTTAATGAACTTTTTTGAGTTAATATTAGATTATATTTTTATAATAATTTAAAGATAATCAAAAATTTTCCAAACAAACAAGGGCTTACTCAAATGAGTAAGCCCTCGTGGTCCGAATCTATATAAGCAAATACTTACTTATTAACGGAAAAAATTAAATTTTAGTAACATTAGCAGCTTGAGGTCCACGGTTACCTTCAACGATTTCGAAGCTAACTGCTTGGCCTTCTTCTAAAGATTTGTAACCTTCTGCGTTGATAGCTGAGAAATGTACGAATACATCGTCTCCATCTTCACGCTCGATAAATCCAAAACCTTTTTCTGCATTAAACCATTTTACTTTACCTTGCATTCAAATCCATTCCCTTCAGTCGAAAACTTGTGAATCTTCTCCACATTTCAACTATACATCATAAAACTAGGGCAAGTCAAAAGTAGCTTATCGCCTTTTTTTTCACGAATTCGACAAATAACGAAAAATTCTAATTATTTCCTTACCTATCATATTCGCTTACCTTTTGACTTGTCCCATTATTTTTTTTCTATTTTTATAAAAAGAAAATTTATATCATTTTTCCTACAAAGTTTATTTCCTTCTTTAAAGTCCCTGCTCTCTACACCTTAAATCTATAAGGTACAGTAGTCACAATAACACTTCGTTTATGAAGTAAATACGCTCGTAGTAATAAGCTTGATTGATTATGTAAAACATTATGCCAATTTTTTCTCGTAATAAACTGTGGTATTAAAACTGTAATTTCAAAGCCTTGTGCATGAGCTTTAGCTTCCATTTCATCTATTACTTTTAAAAGAGGTCTAGTGATTTCTCGATACTCAGAATGTTCAACAATTAGTTTTACGTTAGGGTTCCAAGCTTCCCATTTTTCTCTCATTTGTTCTTCGCTTTCCTTATCAAAAGAAATATAAACAGCATAGACTTCATCAGCAATACCTTGAGCATATTGCATTGTACGTTCAACTACTTTTGTAATCCCAGCGACAGGAACTACCATGATATTTCCACTAATTTTTTCTGGAATATCATTATTTAATCTTAATTGGTCACCTACTGCTTCATAATGCTTACGAATTCTTAAGAATAGAATAACAATCAATGGTAAGAAAACAAATATTGACCAAACTTGGTTTAACTTAGTCGTTAAGAAAATAATTGAAACTGTTGCTGAAATAAATGCTCCAACGAAGTTTGCAATTAATTTTGGGAACCAGCCAGCTGGTTTTTCTCTAATCCATTTAATAACCATACCTGTTTGAGAAAGTGTAAATGGTACGAATACACCAACCGCATATAACGGAATTAATTCTTCTGTCTTACCTTGGAAAGCAATAATTAATAAAATTGAAGCTACACCAAGTGTAATAATACCATTTGAATATCCTAGACGATCTCCTCGAAGTAAATACATTCTAGGCATAAATTTATCACTTGCTAGGTTATAGGCAAGTAATGGGAATGCTGAAAATCCTGTATTAGCTGCTAATACAAGGATTAGCGCTGTTGTACCTTGTATAAAGAAATAGATTATATTTCGTCCAAAAATATCAGAACCTAGTTGGGACATAACTGTTTCTTCTGCATTTGGTACAATTCCATACCAGTAAGCTAAAAACATTATTCCCGAGAATAGTACTGCTAAAATCGAACCCATCATCAATAGTGTTTTTGCCGCATTTTTATCTGACGGCACTTTGAAATTGGGAATAGCATTTGAAATTGCTTCTACACCAGTTAAGGCTGAGCAACCAGATGAAAATGCTTTTAAAAGAATAAAGAGCGAAATCCCTGGAACAACAGTACCAATCGCTGAATGTGCCGTTTGTGGTGCATGACCTGTAAAAGCATTATATAAACCTACGATAATGATAATAACAAGTGCTACAACGAATAAATAAACCGGATATGCCAAAATCGAAGCAGATTCAGTTAGTCCGCGTAAGTTTAAAATTGTAATACATATAACCAAAATAACAGCAATAAAGACTGTATGAGCGTGCAAGACTGGAAAGGCGGACGTAATCGCGTCCGTTCCTGCTGACACACTAACCGCTACGGTCAAGATATAGTCAACTAACAAGGATCCACCGGCAACTAAACCTGGAATAACACCGAGGTTTTGTTTAGATACGACATAGGCGCCTCCACCATGAGGATAACTAAATATAATTTGGCGATAAGATAAAATTAATGCTAATAATAAAATCAGTACGCCTATACCAATCGGAACCGAATACCAATACGCTACCGCCCCAACCGTAGTTAAAACGATCAGAATCTGCTCTGGACCGTATGCTACTGAAGAAAGCGCATCTGACGATAGAATTGCTAAGGCCTTCGTATTCGATAACTTTTGTTCACTTAACTCTGTTGACTTAAGTGGTTTACCAATTAAGTATCGTTTTAAAATCGATAACATATGTACACCTCTACATAAAAAGTAAAAAACTAAACTATTTGAGTTTATCACATTATTAGAAAAAATTGTGTGATATATTAAGAAAATCTTTCCATTATTTTATTATGTTTTTGTCAAAATAATTAATATTAACTTTCCTCTAAATCAAATTAAAATACTATATAATGAATGTCCAATTAAAAAACTTCACGAATCAAATAACACAGGCTTTTAGTTTCGTTTGAAATTCCTTTTTTATTTCCTTACCTAACAGAGAAAGGAACTTAACATTTTTGCTAAGTTCTTTCCTGTTTTCTTCTTATATAATTTAGTAACAACCTAGTTCGGTTGTTAACCTTTATTTCTTATTAAAATAGTTAAGCATTTTTTCAGCCACTTTCATTGGTTGAACTTTGTATGTTCCCTCGTCAATTTGTTTTTTTAATTGCTGTATACGTTCATCACGTTTTGCGATTATCTGATTGGCGTTTTGATTATCCTTTGCTTGAGGGGAGATTTCTATTTTTCCTTCTTTTTCTCGTTTATTTTGTTCAATTTTTTCTACGTTGTATTGATGTAAATGAACTTTATCCTCTTCAGATGTATTACCCTTCATTTTTCTCACCTCATCGCTAATCGTTTTATACCTCGGCTTATATTAAATTACGAACCTTTATCTATATTTTTGTTTTATTCTGTCCAATGACCACTATTTATATCGGTAAAACTCGTAGTAAAATTAAGTTCTTAGATAATTAACAAGCCACCTAGCTTTATGCCCGAATTAATGTGAGAGAATGTACTTCAGTAGCACCATTTTGTAACAATATAGCTGCAGCATCTTGTATCGTTTTACCAGTTGTATACACATCGTCAAGTAATACAATCGGTTCGTTATCGATTTTTTCCTCACCACAAAAAGAAAAAACTTGTTCTCGGCTAAGTCTTTCATAACGGTTTAATTTACTTTGTTTTTCGGTATGATTTCTTTCTAAACAATTTGTTAAATTTAAACCTGCATAGTGTGCGAGCACTTCAACTTGATTAAAGCCTCGTTCCTTTAGTCTCGCATCACTTAGAGGTATTGGAACTATTTTATAATTTTTGAAAGAATTTTCATAGTATTCTCTCAAATCACTTGCAAATATAGATGCTAACTGAACATCACCATAAAACTTAAAATGACTGAGCCACTCTTTTACTTCATTTGTGTAATGAAATATCGACTTATTAATAATTAACGGCATATCTAGCTTTAAACTCATATACTCTATACAATTTTTACAATGCTTTTGATTCTCCATAGTGTAACCACAACAAATTTCACAAACAGGACCTATAATTTTTTTAAATTTCGCTACACATTGTGAACAAGCTGATTCATTGCTTAGAAAAAACAATTTATGCAAGGAAAACTTCTCAATAAATCGAACACCACAATATACACAAATCACTTATTATCCAACCAGCCTTTCTCGATACCTAAATGATTCATTAGAAGTATTTGCTTTTTAGCTTTGAGCATTTCTTCACTAATTCCATTATGAAAAAAGATAACCTCTCCATTTGCATAATTAATATGCCTACCAGCACGCCCAGAAATTTGAACTAGTGCACTTTCAGTAAAAATCTCTTCATCAGCACCTAGTACTGCAATTTGGCTATTCGAAATCGTAACGCCTCTCTCTAAAATTGTCGTTGTAATTAAAACTTGAGTATCACCATTTCGAAAAGCACTTACTTTTTCATGTCTTTGTGGATCTTGACTATGAACTGATGCCGATTTAACTGTTATCTTTTTAACAGCCTCTTCTATGAAAACACATTCATTAATTGTAGGGACAAACAAAAAGATAGGGCAGCCTTTTTGAATAAATAATTTTATCCATTTTTCTAAAGAATTTGGAAGTTTTTGTGTTTTGCGGATTGTTTTACGCCAGTTACCAATCCATTTAAAGCTTGGTACTGGTAGGGGTTGCCTATGGTATCTTGCGGGGACCATTACATTTTTGATTTTATTTTTTAGCGCAAGTAGTTGTTGTTCACTAGTTGGGGTAGCTGTCATTTGTACCGTAGAACCTTTAATCGTTCTTGATTCATTTGCAATCCAGTGCAAATGTGTTTCAATATTATAAGGAAAAGCATCAACTTCATCGATAATTAATAAGTGGAAGGTATGTCTAAATTTCATTAACTGATGTACTGTACAAATCGTTATCCTATTTCCATCCCATATCTCTTCACTACCTCCATAAAGTACTGCAATTGAAATAGTAGGGAAGGCTTGTCTGAATCGAATCGATAACTCTAAAACAACATCTACTCGAGGAGTTGTAATGCAAACAAATTTCCCTTGTTGCAGTGCAGCTTCAATCCCTTCAAACAACATTTCTGTTTTTCCTGCACCACAAACTGCCCAAAGTAGCAAATTCTGATTTTCGTTTACAGCTTCAACTACTTTAATAGATGCTTCTTTTTGCTGTGGCGAGAGTTTCCCCTCCCATTCGAGTCCAGAAATTGAGGGATCTAATTTCATGTCAACTTCATTAATGACTAACTCAGTACATGTCGACATCTTTCCCATAGTGATACATTTTCGACAATACGTACACTGTGATGAACATTTAGCACAAAAATGAGTAGCGAAAAATTGTTGATTTTGATTACCACAACGAAAGCATTGATAACGATTTTTAACTTTTTGAACCGCTTGAATGATTAGACTTGTTAGAGGGATGTCTTGAAGGTTTATTGTGGGGAGAAGTTGGAGTTTTCTACCGTAAAATTTGTCCATTTTTAACCTACTTTCTTATCATAAAATATTTTGAGGGATAAAACTTTGGCGTTTTTAAAAGGGTCAACATAAATTTGGCCATCTTCAAATATTACATCCAATCAGTCACTAACGACTTAAAATTCAGTGAAAATTCCTTGTCAAATATATAGATATATTATGTCGTTTATTTAAGGACCACATTATTAAAAATACCTTTTCAATAATTCTACAGTTCGTTTGTAAAGTAGACTAAAATAATTCAATTCGAGTTAAAAATGAATCATTTTTGATCAAATTCAATATAAACTCCTTAAAAATTAACTACTTTAAAAGAAATTGA
>NZ_NTZO01000102.1 GCF_002559405.1 Bacillus sp. AFS001701
AAATTATTTAAGAATATTATTTCGGTTATTTTTAGGGGGATAAGAATATCTTATTGGGTGATTAATATTTCTAACTTCATTAGAAAATTCTGATTAATTATACTGAATATAGCAAATGGGGAAGGGGATAGAATTTAGTTGAAATCTGATAGATTATGGGTTCAGTTAATTTCAGGTGCAAACACTCGAATAGATGAAAAAAATCGCATTCATTCAACGTGGTATAAATACGATTAACGATAAGATTTTAAAAGCGAAAAACCGTGGCGCTGCTAGAGTAATCATTTACAACAACGTTGATGGTTTAATGCCTTTCTATTTAGCTGAAGGTGGGAAATGTAAATTTACATAATCATTTTGCAATTATAGAATCGTTCAAATGTTACCTAATATAAAGGAGGCTAATATGTTAGTAGGAGAAATCATCAAATATTATCGAGAGAAAAAAGGGATTAGTCAATCAAAATTAGGTGAGGGAATTTGTGGTAAGGCCTATATTAGTAGATTTGAAGGTGGAAAAGTTGCTTTAACACCCGAAATTATCACCAAATTTGCAGATCGATTAGAAATTGATATAAGTAATGAGATTGAATCATTATATCAAATTGAAAATCAGTTAAATGATTGGAATCATGCGCTCATCATGCAAAAAACAGCACAAATTGATGAAATAAAATTAGAATTAGAGCAAAATTCCTTTATTATGACATCTAAACATGCGGCTTACTATTTGCTCTTAACAGCAAAGTATTATCACTTTAAAGGTCTGTTTCTAGAAACTAAAAATACAATTGAGTACGTCGAAAAGAAGTTTTCAAATTTGTCTAATTATGAAAAAAATCTTCTTCTACATATAAAGGGAATGTATTGTATTAGCACATTTGGGACTGTTGATAGTGAATTGTTTCAAACTGCTGTGAACATATTAGAACAAATTAACATGGATGAATATAAAAATGAAGAATATTACTATCACTTAGCGCTTGCTTATCATCATGCGAAAGCAAAAATATTCGCATATAAATACGCTGAAAGAGCACTTCAATTTTTTAATAAAACATCTAACTACGTTAGTGCTATTAGTGCACAAATAATAATATTAATGCAATTTGATAGTGATCAAGAGATTGATTTTTTAGAATTGGTCGAAAACTATAAAAATCTAATTCATAATTGTGAAGTTTTAGATGCTCTTGAAAATAAAATTATTATTTTATCTAATTTAGGAGAAGAATTTTTTAAAAGAGGTTATTATAGCCAAGCTGCTCATTATTTTGAAAAAGCAGTTTTATTGACAGATAAAACAGATAAAGCAGATAAAATATCAATAAAATATGTCCGTCGATTATATCATTTCGTGGAAGCATGTTTAGAGGGAGAGTTATTGAATCAAGAAGAGTTATTAGCAAAAATAGAAATTGGTACGAAGCTAGCTAAGAAAGCATGTCCGATCTTTTTTAATCTATTTAACCTGTTTGCATTGAAGTGTAAACAAGAACATAACCAATACTATGAATTGTTAGCTGAAGTAGTCATACCACAGTTAATTTCAACCAATAATACTTTCTTTTATGAGCAATATGGCAAAAAATTATTTCGTTATTATCTAAAGATAAAAGAATATAAAAAAGCTATTGAGTTAGATCAAGACTTTAGTTTTATGAATCAAGTATTAAATTAAAAAGTAATTAGACAACGAGATTCGTTGTCTAATTACTTTTTTGAGTTAACAAACGTTATTTAATATTAAAATATGAAAAAAATGAAAAGTTTATAAACAATCGATAAGAATTTCATCGAAATTCATCTTGTAAACCCCGAAACCTTGAATTAATAAGGAAAATATAACCCAATTGATTAAAGAATGAAAATTCTTAATAATAAAATTAAATAAGTAGACAATTTGTTACAAATTATTTGCTTATTTTTAGGGAAATAGTAAAGAGTTTTGTTAGAAAAAGAATATTTTTGTACTTCAATGTAGCAATCTACCTTGTCGTAAATTATCTAGGAGGAAGAGAAATGGGGAATAAGACAGAGAAAAAGTTTTTAAAAAGCTTTACAGTGTTAGCTTTAACATCGGGCTTTATACTTGGCTCACTTGGGCAAGTAACCAATAGTACTAAAGCAGCAAGTCCAAGTAAAGCAGAGGATATTCTAGCAAAGTTAACTTCTGAGCAAAGAGCAGCACTTGAACAACTTTCGACTAATGAAGAATCTGGTCTTCAAATTTCTTCAGATATTAATTTAAATTCTTCAGAACAAACAAGCGTCATTGTTGAGTTTGCAAATAAACCTGCTAAAGTTGCCCAAATCGAAGCAAGTGTAGAGGGAAAATCATTAACTTCTACAGAAGCGGCAAATTTAGTCGATCAAGATCATGAGACATTTGCTAAAGATGTTGATCAAGTATTAGAAAGTGGTAAAACGAAAAAAGTAGATTATAAGATTAATCGTTCATATAAAAATGCCTTTAATGGTGTTTCAATGAGTCTACCTGCAAATCAAATTAAAAATCTATTGAAATCAAAAGCTGTAAAATCGGTTTGGAGTAACCAAACATTTTCAATTGATCCTCCTAAAGAAAACGGTCAATTAAAAGCAGATGAAGCAAATGTTGGTAACTATACTCCTTATGATGCATTAGATCGTTTACATGCAGAAGGTTTCACAGGTAAAGGAATTAAAATAGGGATTTTAGATACAGGTATTGACTATAACCACCCAGATTTGAAAGATGCATATAAAGGTGGATATGATTTTGTAAACAATGATAATGACCCAATGGAAACAACTTACACAGATTGGAAAAAATCTGGCCAAGCAGAATTTATTAGCGGAAGTGCGTACTACACTGAACATGGAACACATGTAGCCGGAATCATTGGTGGACGTGGTAAAGCAAATAGTGAATACAAAACTGTTGGTGCGGCACCAGAATCGGATATTTATTCTTACCGAGTACTTGGTCCGTACGGTAGTGGAACAATGGATGCAATCATAGCCGGAATTGACCGTGCAGTAAAAGACGGTATGAATGTCATTAATATGTCTCTAGGAGCAACATTAAATGACCCTCTATTTGCAACTTCAATTGCGGTAAACAACGCAGTATTAAGTGGAGTAACGACTGTCATTGCGGCAGGAAATAGCGGGGATCAAATGTACACTCTTGGTGCGCCTGGAGCTGCAGCTTTAGCTTTAACAGTAGGTGCATCATCTATTGCACTTGATATTTATCAATTTGCAGGTGTACAAGATAGTAAAAACTATTCTTTAAGACAGTTAGCGAGAAATTATAAAGATGATGTAACAACATTAAAAGGAAAAACTTATCAGCTTGTTGATGTTGGATTAGCTAACCCTGCGGACTTTAATGGAAAAGATTTAAATGGAAAGATTGCATTTGTTAAGCGTGGATCAATTGCATTAATTGATAAAATCAAAAATGCAAAAGCAAATGGCGCTGCTGGCGTATTAATGTATAACGATGAGACAAATAAAGCAGAAGGTGCAATACAATCATTCCTTGGTGAATCAGTCGATGCGATTCCTGCATTCTCAGTTTCAAATGATGAAGGTAATACGATCGCAGCTGCAATTAAAGAGGGTAAAACAGACTTCATATTCGGCGATTTCACGAAATTAAAAACAGCTTCAGATGAATTAGCAAAATTTAGTTCTAGAGGTCCATCTCGAGTGAACTATGATATTAAACCAGAAGTTACAGCGCCTGGTGTTTCAATTCTTTCGACAGTTCCTTTCTATGTAAACGATAAAACAGTTGATGGATCAAAACCAGAAGATTACAAGTATGCGTATGAGCGCTTATCAGGTACTTCTATGGCAACACCTTATGTAGCAGGAATATCTGCGTTATTACTGCAATCAAATAAAGATTTAAAACCAGAAGATATCAAATCAATCTTAATGAATACAGCAGATCCACTTTCAAAGGCTTATAGTGTATTTGAAGCAGGCAGTGGCCGAGTAGATGCTTATGAAGCAATCCACTCAAATGTTGAATTAGAAGTAGTTGATAAAACGCCAACAATCATTAATGGAAAACAAAATTCAATACAAGAATTGACAGGTGGAATGAGCTTTGGTTCATTTGGATTTGATGACCAAGATATCGCTGATTCACGTACTGTAACATTAAAGAACCGCAGTGAGAAAGCAAAAACGTTTAATGTAGATGTGAAGTTCCAAACTGGATTAAGAGGTTCATTAGATGCAGCTAAAAACAATGTAACATTAACTGGTCCTACATCTGTAAAATTAAATGGAATTAGTCAAAAATCAATTAAATTTAATTTAAACATTCCAAAAACAGCAGATAAAGGAACATATGAAGGATATATCACTTTCACGAATACTCAAGATCCAACTGAAACATATCAAATTCCGTTTGGTGGACGAGTAATAAAAGAAGGCATTGATTCAGTTGACGCCTTACCAATGTATTCATCCGATACAGCTTGGCCGGCAACTGCGTGGCCTTTCGAATCATTTTCATACTCATTAAAATCACATATGAAAACATTAGAAGTTATTTTACAAGATGGCGTAACAGGTGAAGACCTAGGATTAGTAGGCTCGTTGAGTCCGATATTACTGAACGAAAATCAAACTTATTATGTTACAAAAGGGTTTACTGGAACATACTATCCATTTACTGGTGACTCAGCGAATCCGATTAGCTATCAACCAGAAATTGCTCAACCAGGACACTATAAAATTAAGATGGTTGGATCAAATGAACAAGGTAAAACATTTACAAAATCATCTGATTTCTTCTATGATCTTGGTAAACCAACTATGACTTCTAGCTTTGATTCTTTAGATCAAAAAGTTATTGAATATAACGACAGTCAATTTGATTCAAATGGACAATTCTTATATGACTTTAACTTTAACTTAAATGATCCTGAAACAGATGAAGCTAGTAAACTAGGTCTTCCAGTTGATCAATCAAACAATGCAGTTGTATCGTTCTATAATAGCTCATTTCCTGCTAATCCGATTTATACTGATAAAAATGGTAATTACACAGATAAACTTGTAGTTAGAAAACAAAAAGCACCTTTACAAGTCCAGTTTTACGGAATGGATTATGCAAGAAACTTTACTGGAAATGCTTTTAATATGTTAAGAGTTGTTTTCGTGGATCACAATTTACCATATTACTATTTAAAGGCAAATAAACAAATCGTGACAACAGGGGATACAGTAAATTATAGTGTTCGTTCAAACAATGTTAAAAATCTAAAAACAAGTAAAATTACAATACCAGTTGATTCTAACATTGCTTCAATTGAAAATGTAGTTGTAAATGATGCAGTAAAACAATATGGTAATGCACAAGTGTCTGTATCTACGGCTCCATCAGGAGGGTATTTAAACTATACAATTACATTCACTTATTTAGGCGATAAAGTATTACCAGAAGACTTACAGTTAGTTAATTTCGACCTTAAAACGTCTAAAAAATTTACAGATGGTATTTATGGAGGATCTGCTTTCAATTGGTATACAATGACAGCCTCTACGACTGATCAATCAGATGTAGTGACTAATAATGTTTACTCTTACATGGAAAGTATTAAATATAAACCAACCTATTCAAGATTAGATGGAGCAGTACGAGTTGAAGGTGCAACTGATCCAACAACAGGTCAGCAAAATTTTGCGCTTGATCAAAGTGCAATAGGTGCTAAAGTAACAGTTACTTCTTATGATGGAAAAACAAGTGTTAATGCGCCGAGTTTCAATAAGAGTGGCCAGTATATCATTGAAGGTCTGAAAGCTGAAGTAAATCCTTATACGGTAACTGTTGATGTACCAGGTCATTTCACGATGAACCGACAACTTGTTTTATCTAATAATGTACGTGGGGAAATCGTAGGTAAGAGATTAGGCTGGAATTTACCAGTTGCTGCAGCAGGAGATGTTAACAAAGATAATGTAATCGATATTTTAGATGCATTAGCAGTCCAAACCTATTGGGGTACAAATAAAGCATCAGCAGATTTTAACTTTGATAAAGTAGTAGATAAAAAGGATATGGATTTCATTGTTAAAAATTACGGATTAAAGAATCCTACTGTAACTAATGTACCAAAAGCAAAAACTGCTTATAAAGGCGTTACCTTGGATGATGTATTAACACAATTAGGTTTACAATAAACAAGAAATGAAGAGAAGTTGAATACTTTCTTTGTAGAGTCTGTAAAATATTTTATTATATAATATTGGCACAGGTGAACTGAGAATATTTCTGAAATGGTATAAGAAAGATAAGGGATTTAGACGAATAACACTCGATGTAAAAATAAAAATCATGTTTTGTTTTAGTTTTCACTTGTTCCTTATTAAAGCTAAAGACTCCTGCTAGTAAATTTAACTAGTAGGAGTCTTCTTATGTTTAAAAGATGAAATAGTATACGATAGTTATATTCTAGTTAGGATAGCATGAGTTAATGGAGTAACATTAAGGTGTTTTATTGGTATAGCCCTATTCAATGAAGGTAGGGAGTTTCTATTTTCAACTTTAATCATTAACTCAAATATTTATTTCCTTTTGTCACGGTTAACAACAAGCATACTCGTTAAATTTGCGATGGATTTAGCTTTAAAAACTGTAATTGGAACAGAGGTTATTGGGGAATTTACGACATTTTCAACGTTAAAGAATAATATCATCTATTGCTAAAAATCTTAAAAACTTTATTCAATCTATTTTCCTAAGAAATATGACCTGTAAGTACATTAAAAATAGACATCTAGCAGGCAGGACGACGGACTGATCAGTAAGGAAAAGTACACCTTACTGTCATTTCCGTATGTGTCGATTCGTCATTAAATAGACCGATTACGGTCTGTAAGGCCATTGCCACATTCCATAGGTTCCTGTTCCATTTACGGCAAGTCCGCCATACGAACGAGCCAGGAAAATAGGGAAGTATAGTAATAACAAACCAGTATTTGCGTTAAGTGTTAAGTTTGTAGAAGGTGAAGATTATACTGCAAGTGAAGGCAAAAATCGTTCAAATAGGCCTCAGAATCCGAAATACAAGTGTTCCAATGATTGTAACTGGGAAAGAGTCAGAAGCAGATGGTGTATTTGCTTTATGTAGTGAAAAATGCGAAAAGAAAATGAAAGAAACTATATCACAGGAATTAGAAAGTTAAAGAATTTAAAGACATTTCTCTTTAATAGAACACTATTAAGCCTTAGACAAAATGATGGGGATAATGTATATAAAAATTATTCAACGAACGCATGCGATAGTTATATAAGAAAGGGATCTATATATTAGTCTTATAAAAAATGAAATGTCTATTTTTATTTAGGATAATTTGAGTGTTTTTACCTATATTGCTAAAATTGAAACATTACAATGTATTGAGCGTGAAACTGGTAATGATGTATTCGTTCACTTCTCAGCAATTCAAATTGAAGGATTCAAATCATTAGATGAATCTTAAGCAGTTACATTTAAAGTAGAACAAGGGCAACGCGGACCACAAGCAACTAATGTTAAAAAAGCATAGTTAACCATAATAGTCGGATTCAATATTTTAGAATCCGTCTTTATTTATATTCTATAATATAAAAAAACCCCTATTCATAAAAAGAATAAGGGGATAATCTAATGTGGAAATTGATATTGAAAATGATTTAAGGTATCATAGCACATTTAAAATGAATAAAAGAAATTTACCGAGTTATATAGTTACTTTATTTCCTAGTGTATTGCTTAAATGATATTCAGCACCTTCTTTTTTTATCATAAACAGATACGCTACAAAACCAAGTGTAGCAGCCACAATAAGCATAATAATGGAAGGTCCAAAATCACCACTAGACAAATCGCGAACCCAGCCCATAATATAGCTCGAAAAGCCACCCATAATATTCGTGAAACCCATTAAACCGGCTGCGCGCCCTGATGTTTCAGGTGTTGAAAATTTGACGATGAATAAATTGGTTAAATGAAACATTCCCCCCTGAGATCCCATGGCGAGCCCCATAGAAACACCTGCCACAATAGGATTTGGTGCAATAACAGCGATTGTCAAAAATGAAGCAGTTAGTAAGAAAAGGATCATCGCAAGCAAACTCGGGCGTTTCGTTTTGTCCGCAAGGAAACCTCCAGCCAAGACAAATCCAAGAGCGAATAGCCATGATAATGAAGTAATACCAGTCATAGCTTCTCTCTCAAAACCTTTTGCTTCAACAAGATATGTAGGCAACCAGATACTGATTCCAAAGAAAAGAAATGACGACATCAAATTGCCAAACCAGACAATCCAATAACGGTACTCCTTAGCGAAGAATTGCTTTGATTGCGTATTTTCTGCTTCGTCTTTCTGCCGAATATGGTTAACCTCTTCTTTACTGATACGTGGATGTTCTTCTGGCGTATTTCGAGACAGAAAAAGGAACAATGGGATATTAATCAATAAATTAAATGTGGCAAGAATAAAGAATGCTGCCTGCCAATGAAAAGTTGAAATAACTAAAATGAGAATAATGGCACCCAATGCTGGGCCAAGATAGTTGCCAGTAATCCAGGATGACTGTGCCCTACCAAGCTCTCGTTTATTAAACCAATTCGAAATAAATTTACCCGATACTGGAATCATCATACCTTCCCCGATTCCGAGGATTACTCTGCTAAATAAAAACATTTCGTACGAAGTAGACAACCCTCCCATAACCATGGTTGATGTCCAAATAAGTAGTCCAATAATAGCTGTTTTCCGTGCCCCTAATTTGTCGATAATAAATCCCCAAAAGATGTTAGAACATGAGTATGAAATCATGAAAATAAAGGTGATAAGGCCAATTTTTGCATTCTTATCTGGCCCAGTTAAACCAAGATCACTTAAAAATCCTGGATCTGTTTGAATGACCGAAATACCTACTTTATCAATCTGGCCGAAAAACCAGAAGAAAAAAATAGGAACTGCAATGTACAACCATCTTTTTTGACCATGAAACATGTTTATACCCCCTTTAATTTAAGCCAACCTTTCCATACGTTTTCATCACCTGCAGTCAAAACGCAATTTTTCACATTATTTATCAACTCCCAGTTAAACAAAAACAACTTCGTTTTATATGTAAAACAAAGTTGTTTTTGTTTATAATTTTATAA
>NZ_NTZO01000103.1 GCF_002559405.1 Bacillus sp. AFS001701
AAACTTAACGTAAAACTCCTAAATTACACCTACACTTATTTAAAGATTATATCTCAACCATTCTCCTTTGTGACTTGGGGGAATTTCGCCTTTTTTCATCTAATTTAGTCAATCCTTATGCAACTAAACTGCCATTTACTTCAATAAAAAAAGCCGCCTATTAGCAGCTTGTGATCTCCAACTATTGCATGCGTTAGTTCTATAAGAAATCTAGCCTAATTAGTAGATAAAAAATTTACTACGCATAAAGTGACACTACTTGTGTTTTCCTTTCTCCGTTTATTTCAATTAAGGTCAAAGTTTTAACTAAATAAATTGTGATAATAGTTGGTTAAACTTGTCACGTTCTTCCCAGAAGGGACCATGGCCACTATATTGAAACGGAACAAGCTGTGAATTTCTTATTTTTTGGTTCATCTCGTTAGCCTGTTCAAATGGAATGACTTTATCATGAATGCCGTGAATAATTAAAGTAGGGGCAACTATTTTTGGAAGATCTTCATTCAAATTCTCATCTCTTAATGTAATTATAATAGCAGCTGTCGACCATCCAGCAGCCTGTAATCCCATTTGAAAAAACCAGTCCGAGAATGGGCGAGTTACATACTGAAAGAAAAAGCCATCAGTTACGTCTTGCATCATTTTAGGGCGATCATTTAAGTTTTCTTTAAGAAAGTTATTAGCAGTCTCTACGGTAAAGCCTGTTGGAGCTGCAGCGGAAACAAGGACAAGCTTAGATACACCGTAACCGTTGTATCTAGACATATATCGAATCGAAATTGCTCCACCCATTGAGTGGCCTACAATCGTAAAATTTTCTAATTGAAGTGTACCAACAACCGTACGGATATCATCAGCCAGTCTATCTAAAGTGTAGCCACTAAATGGTTTATCCGATTTACCAAAGCCCCTCCAGTCTATACCAATGCAGCGGTAACCCAATTCAGGAAGTACATCAAACTGATATTCGAATTGTTCATGGCTTAACGGCCATCCATGTATAAACACTATGGTCTTGTTACCTCCTGGGTTAATATCTTCAATATATAGATTTACACCTGCCTCTACAGTAACAAAGTATCCCATGAAGATTCCTCCTTAGTTAAACTGTTTTCAACAATAAGATATTCGTCTTTGTTTATAAAAATGAATATCTATCGATTTGTAGGATAGGGCTTATTGAACTAAACTGCCATTTACTTCAATAAAAAAATCGACTAAACAGCCGATCATGTTGTTCAACTATCGCATGCGTTAGTTTAATAAGTGCGTTTGAAATTTCAGTTGTTTAGTTCCCTGATCAACAATGATTTATTTTTATCTACATACAAAATAAGGTTATCAAATATGTTTCTATCTTCTGAAGAAATATAAAGTTTTTCCGCAATTTCACAAATCCTATCTGCCATATCATCATATGCTGAGCCATGTGTTTCACTAAAGCTTTGAATGCTATAAAGTTCTTGATCATTTGTATTAGCTCTTAATTGTGAAGTAGATATATTATTCTCATCCAATATATGCCTGATATTATTCAATATATTGTGTTCTTGTTCTGCCTGTATTTTTTCTAAGGTTTCTATTGTATCGTTTAGATAAATACCACTTGAGTTTTCAAGAAAACCCAATATACCTTCCATTGAAAGTTCTGTATCAAAATTGATTAATAGAATAATATCTCTAATTAGATCAGGAATTTTATAAAAATATTCCTCTTGGAATACTAAATAATTTTCACCTTCATATAGGTTTGAAGCAATTTCTTCTATGATTTCTTTGCCAGATTTATCTTTTAATTCCATAAATGATATTAAATTATTAAGAAATTCTGGGTAATCCCTTTCTCTCATATCTAAACCTACCTTTGAATTAAACTATTGCTCGCAAGTGCTCTATTTCACTAACGCACTGCGTTAGCCACCCATGAACCCTCAGATTCACAACAGTGAATGGAAGTTTTTATTGTACTCCCATGGTAGTTGAATAAGAATAAAATCTATTTGATGAATTATTTATTAAAATACAACTAAATCCCCTTCTGGAAACTTACCATTTTTCCAACCGCATGGAAAATTACCACTCTCGTAAATACGAAGTAACTCTAGAAAAAAAGTTGGTCTCTTTTTACAGTTTTTATATGTTTCCTCCATAATTGCACCTAAAATGTCCCAGGATACAGTACCAATAAAATCTTGATCCAATTCATTCTGTTCTTTTATTAATTCAAGTTTTGGAACTATTTCATTGTTAATAAAGCTTCGAGCCTCAGCTGCAACATAATTCCAATTAGAATATTCTCTAGGGTATTTATTTCTTAGAAATGCAGCAAGATCATTGTTTACTTCTAATGTAAAGTTCTCCCATGACAATTTTTTATAGTGCTTTTCTGCTTTTTTCCATGAATTGGTGTAAGAAATATTCATCTGTACATCTGATTCTACTGATTTCCCACAGTTTACAAACCATTGAATATCTTTAATGCGATTTAGGATATCACTTTCTATTTTCATTAACTCTGCTATGCCTCCATGTTATTTCAAATAAATAAGTATTTATTTAATTCTTACATTTTAATATTAAGTTTCCTACTTAAATTATCCTCCACTTATGCAACTAACCTGCCATTTTGTTGAATAAAAAAATCGACTAAACAGCCGATCTTGTTGTTCAACTATTGCAATGCGTTAGTTGCATAAGAACGATTCCTTTGAGAAAAATAATATGTACATCCTACCTCCAAAAAAAATTGGAGGTGCTAAAATGTCAATTAAAAAAGTAGGCAAGTCTTGGTCTTTTCGAATCGAAGCAGGTATAGATCCAAAAACAGGTAATCGTAAACAAGTGTATCGTAGTGGATTTAAAACAAAACGCGAGGCCAAAGAAGAAATGACTAAGCTTAAAAATGAAATTGAAGAAGGAATTTTCATTGAACCTTCGAAAGATCTATTTAAAGACTTCATTACAAGTTGGGTCAATTCAACTTACAAAAGTGAAGTCCAAATAACTAGTTTTGAAAAGGCTCAAACAATAATTCGTGTCCATATAACTCCTTATTTTCAATCAACACCTTTAAGTAAAATCACAACCTACGACATAGATCAGTTTTATGCATCAAAATTAAATGAAGGTTTATCGAACGCTTATGTAAAAATAATGCACAACATCCTATCAAAAGCGTTTCAGAAAGCTTTGCAATGGGAATTGATAAAAACAAATCCAGTAAAGGAAACTACACCTCCAAGAATTTCTAAGACTAGAAAACTAACTTGGACAGTTGATGAAGCAAAAAATTTTTTAGGGTTGTGCGAAAGAGAAAATTATTTAATCCCATTTCAATTAGCTATTTTTACTGGAATGCGTCGAGGTGAAATATTAGCTCTTAGATGGCGTAACGTTGATCTAGTAAAAGGCGTCATTTATGTTGAAGAAAACCTAGTATGATCGAAAAATAAAGGACTTCTTGCAAAAGAGCTAAAAACCAATCATTCGCTTCGAGAAATCTTTATTTCAGAAAGCGTCATTATTTCATTACAAAAGCATAAAACCTCTCAGGATCAGATGAAGTCAAAAATTAAAAACTTTAAAGATCTTGATTTAGTTGTTTGTGCAATGAACGGAAATTACTTGGAGCCTAGAAATTTAATTCGTAAATTTAAACACCTCATTAGAAAAGCGAATTTGCCTGTGATTCCTTTCCATAATTTGCGCCACACTCATGCGACAATTTTAATGAGAATGGGTGAGAACCCGAAAATTGTGAGCGAGAGATTGGGCCATTCAAGAGTTGAAACAACACTTGGTATTTATTCACATTCAAATGAAGAAATGCAGAAGAATACAGCTGATCGATTTGATGAAAGATTTGGTTTAAATTAATTTGCTGGGGAAGTTTCTGTGCAGTCTTTGTGCAATGAATAATATTCATTACAAAAAATGGAAATAACTGAAAATAAAGAAAAAGCCCAAACCCTTGATACACTTAGGTTTGAGCCCTCTCATTTGTATGATCCCAACTGGACTTGAACCAGCGACCCCTACCCTGTCAAGGTAGTGCTCTCCCAGCTGAGCTATGGAATCGTAATATATAAGGAGAAATCATTCTCTCTTATTAAGTCTATTATACTGTTTTGTCTACTACTCTTCAACCAATATTTAACAAAAAATTTCGAATATAAGTCCACTAGAATGTATTTTTCAATTTTTTTTGAAAAATTCTCATCTATTCGACTTTGCTTCTATTTCGTTTATTGAATGCATTAAATCTTTCCATCTCAAATCTTTGTCTCTTGGTGTATTGCTTAATAGAATACTACCAATCACAATTGTTAAGAACAATAGTAAAACACCTACACCAAATACAAATGTCTGAACTTTATAGTTTTTAACGATTTTAATCATTTTACTTTTCATAGGCGATCTCTCCAATAGTTAAATAATAATATTCCTTAACCAAAAATGGTGAAGGTACACTCTCTTTATTATTAATATTTTCCTGTTTGCCTATTATGTAATCAAAAATTCCAAAATCGTTTACAATTTAGTATTTTGTTGTCTTTGTAACTATTCAAGCACTGAAAAAGTCTTGTATTTTTTCTATTTCTACATGTTCATTTTATGCACCTTTAATGAATGCCTTGATTCTATGATCTATGTATCTAGAACTAACATCCATTCTATAGCTTATTTATGTTAGCTCTTTTTCTTTATCTCTGTATAATCCGAGGTTTTGCTTTTCTCTTGATTTGATTCGACTTTATTTTCCACCGATTTTTTCTTTCTATTTCTTTTTCTAGGGTTTTTGTTCTCTTCTAGTTCTTGTTTCTCTTGCTCTTTTTGTTCAGCATTCGTCTTAAATAACTCTTTTTGTTCAGAGTATACAGATACGATTGAACCACCAGCTTGAATCCAACTTCCACAATATTTTAATAGTAATGCTAATTCCTCGTATTCCTTCACTAATGGGTGTGTTTCAGTTTCTTCGTCATATTGTTGGAGCACATCAAAAATGACCCCATCTGACAGATCGCTAGGCACGTCTTGTTCGCTAGAAATTGATTCAACTTGTTGACTTGAAATCGATTCATCTTGAGTTTCAATCGGCTCGTAATCTGGTATTCTACCAAAAAGATATTCTATTTCATTCAATATTTCTTCATTAGAAGATTCGGTTGATAATATATTTTCATTATGAATTTCAATTTCATTTGTAAGTTCAACTGTATCATCTTCTGGCAATCTTCCGGTATATTCATGTGCTTCATCAAAAATAATTCCATCTGATAGTTCACTAGTCTCAGGTACAGGCGCACTGCCATGATATTCTTGAAGTACGTCAAATATGACTCCATCTGATAAATCGCTAGGTTGTTCTACTTGCCCAGTTTCTTCTAAATAGTCTTTTAAATCCTCTATTTCTAGCTCTACCATACCAGCTAATACTTGTAATGTATTTCCGATTGCCTGTAAGAAGTTCCCCATAAAACCAGATACATCAAAATCCTCTGAACTTACTTCTTCAAGGGCTGCGAGTAATCCTCCAAAAGCTTGTTGGGCATTCCCTGTCATATTTAATTTTATCGCGCGATCTGCAACTTTTTCTTCTTCTTCTTTTTCTTCCTCTGCTTCTGCAGCTAATAAACTAAATAATACAGTGACATTTCCTGAGGCTTGGATAATTTCACCTGCATCTTCTAATACACTAGGTTCGCCTAAAAAAGCTTCTATTATATTTCCGATCGCTTGAAAGGTATTTCCACCAAAATCTAGATGAAAACTTAAGTCCTCCCAACTTTTTCGGTTTTCTCCTTTTAATCCTCTCATGGGTGTACTACTAATTGCTGAACTGATTGTTCCAATGGCATTCACCCATGCTCCAATAACTTCCATAACTTGGCTCATTGTAAAACACCAATCCTTGATTAGTCATTTAGGATTAGTATATTCAACTATAACATTTAAACGTTCCAAATAGGTAATTGTAATTGAGCCCTAATTATATTTATCCAACTTTCTTCTTAAACAATTCTATTTTTGATTTTTCTCCTACAATAAAAATTAGATCACCACTTTGAAAAACTACGTCTCCAATTTGGGATACCATCGGCTCACCTTCACGGATGATTAGTACAACCGTTATGCCATATTTCATCGAAAAACTCATTTCTCTTAGTGTTTTGCCAACCAATTTTTCAGGAATGATTGTTTCAACTCCTGCAATATTTTTAGTAATCTCGATGTATTCAATTATTCCACTCATCGCTTCCATTCGTGCCGCTTTATGCCCAGCTTCCTCTTCAGGATATATAACTAAATCCGCTCCAATACTTTCTAAAATCCCACCAACTTCACGATTATTTGCTTTACAAATAATTCTTTTAACTTTTCTCTCTTTCAATCTATTCGTAATTAAGATAGAGGCTAAAGAATCGGTTCCAATCGCTACAAATACTGCGTCAAATTGACTTACATTTAAATCCTCTAGAATAGACTCTTCACGCAAATCGCCAATTACGGCATATTCTGTGTACTCTTCTAATTGCTCTAATGTCTTTTTATCTTTATCACAAACAACAACTTCATGACCTAACCGATCAAATTCTTTAACAATTCCTCGCCCAAAACGTCCAGCACCTATTACCAAATATTGCTTTGGCATATATACTCTCCTCCTTACCCAACTGCTAAGTCTTTTTCAACATATTTTAATTTTTGATTATCAACACGAAGTACGAAATAAATCAGTGTGAAAATCCCAATTCTTCCAATAAACATTAGTAAGATTAATATTATTTTTGACACACTATGAATATTTGTTGTAATCCCTAATGATAATCCGGTATTTGTAATTGCCGAAATGGCCTCTAGTAAAATTAAATCTAACTGAAACGGTTCAAAAATCGAAATCATGATCGTTGCAACTGTGATTAATATGATAAAGCTCATCGCAATAACAAATGCACGGTCAACAACCTCTTTCTTTACGCTTGTTCTAAAAATAATTGTATCGTCCTGAGACTTGATAACCGAAAACATCTTTGCAGCTAAAACCGAAACTGTCGTTAAACGAATCCCGCCTGCTGCACTCGATGAAGCTCCACCAATATACATGAGCACTAAAAGAATTAAGATTGCAGGCAATGTTAGTTCTGCAATATCAAGAGGTGCATATCCACCATTTCGACTCGTAACTGATAAAAAAAATGAATTTGTTAGCTGATCAAAAAAATTTAAATGCTTAAACGTGTGGCCTCTTTCTAAAAGCCAAAATACAATTGTTCCAAGAATCATAAACGAAAAATGCAGGCGCATATTAATCCTTGTAAATAAGGATTTTTTCTTGTTGTATTTATAGATGTACTCCATAATAGTCGGATATCCTAATCCACCTATAAAAATCAACGCTGCTGTTACAATTAAAACTAAATTATTTTTTTGAAATGAAATTAAACTATTTCCAAATAAGTCAAAACCTGTGTTTGTAAAACTTGCAATTGAATGGAAAGCAGTAACTAATAAAGTTTCTAATGCAGTGTCATATTTCCCTCTAAATTGACTATAAAAAAAGAGTCCACCGATAAATTGAAAAAATAATGAAGTATATAAAACTGACAAACTTAATCTTTTTATTGACTTAATGCTACTTTGATTTTGATCCTTCGATACGACTAGTAGATTTGAAATCGTAATCCGAATACCGAAGATCATAAAACCATAACTAATAAATACAACAATTCCGATTGCACCAATTTCCATTTGAATCATTAATAGTATTTTTCCCCATACATTAAAGGTCTCAACTAAGTTTACTGTTGTTAACCCAGTTACACTGATCGCACTTGTCGAAACAAATAAACTATCGATATAACTTATATTCGAAATTCGCGTAAATGGGAGATAGTATAAGAATGAAAATAAAAATGTAATGATGATATATGAAATAAATATGTAATGGAGAGGATTTTTGGCTTTTTTCTTCTTCTTTTTCATATGTAGCTCTTTTCTCCTTCAATTGGCTGGATTAAAGTTTATGGAAGATTATTCTAATAGCTATTATCTATTCTACCTATTTTTAGTTAAAAAACAAAAAAACTTTCAAATCATAGGAAAGATTTGAAAGCCTTTTTAAGTAATTTTTTATTTAATCTAAGCTGATGAAGAATTATCTGTTTTGACTTGTATTGATGTAATTTCTTTTTGTTGTTGATATAAGTATAAGAATACACTCACAATTACGATTGTACCTCCAATTAGCTGAAATGATGATAACATTTCATGAAGAAGGAAAACTGCTAAAATAGATGCACCAACTGGTTCCCCAAGTATACTCATTGATATTGTCGTAGCATTTACGTAATTTAATAAATAGTTATTGATAATATGTGCTAATGAAGGAATAATGGCAGATGCAATAAATATAATCCAATCTTTTGATTGGTAATCAAAGAAATTATCCATCGTTACGATATTATAGATTGTTAAAAATGCAGCTGAAAATGCGAAAACCCAGAAACTATACACCCAATGGGATGTATTTTTTACGGTTGTTTGTCCAACCATTAAATAGAGTACTGCAGCAATTACACTTAAAAATGAAAGAATATCACCTTTAAACGCTGACATACTTAAGCCGATATCACCGAATCCTATTAGACATACACCAATAATCGCGATAATCATACATATTTTAGATTGCATAGACGTTCGCTCTTTAAATACAAAGAATCCAAGAATCATTGCAACTAATGGCTGAAGAGCTAATATAATAGTTGAGCTCGCCACTGAAGTGAAAACTAATGAACCATACCATAAAATAAAATGGACAGCTAACATTAATCCACCTAAAGCAAATGATTTATAATGCGATTTTTTTAAAGCTTTTAATTCATTTTTTCGCTTCAATACAAATGGTAACATCCATATACATGTAAACCAGAGGCGATACATACTTAAAACAGATGGAGAAGCTTTCGTCCATTTAGCTAATATAGCTGAAGTTGAAATTGCAATAATGGACAAAATTAATAAAGACATCATTGCATTAGGTTGTTTTTTACTCATGTTTCACCTCTTTTAGACTTATTTTTGTAAGCGTTTAATACATTTTACTTTTCTAAATTTTTTGTATGAAGTAACATCTAATTATATCATCCTAGGGAAAAGAAGAGGAGACATTTTATGATTCAAACAAATGGTACAAGAGAAGAACATACATTATATAGTGAACACATTAAAAAAGAAATTACATTTACAATATACTATTCAAGCATGTACACTCCGTTAATAAAACATCACTTATTAATTGCTCAAGATGGACAAGACTATTTTAATTTAGGAAAAGTTCATCGAGTAATTGAAGAATTAACAAAAGAAGGTTCAATTCAACCTACGATCATTGTAGGAATTCCATATTCTTCACCAGAGGAGCGCTTTAAGCTATACCACCCTTCTCAGGTGGGACAAAAAAATTATATTCGTTTTTTAGCTGAAGAATTACTTCCATATTTAGATGATCATTTACCTTTACTAGGATTAGCCCATAGCAGAACATTAATCGGCGATTCATTAGGTGGTACTGTTTCATTACAAGCTGCATTTACATATCCAAATACTTTCGGACAAGTCATTATGCAATCTCCATTTGTGAACGATGATGTTATAGAATTTTTAGAGAATACAAAATTAAATTCGATTCTTTCTATTGTTCAAACTGTTGGAAAACAAGAAGAAAATGTTTTCACACCAAGTAAGCAATGGGTTAATTTTGTCGAAGGTGGTTTACAGTTACAAGATATTTTAGCTAACTTTCCTGTAGAATTACATTATGCAGAATATGATGGGGACCATACTTGGACAAACTGGGAAAAGCAACTTGAAGAAGTATTAAAAATTAGTTTAGCAAAATAATTCGTGAAACTTAGCGATTTTCAAAAAATTTGGTATAATTAAAATTAGTTCTTTTTATTTCGTTAATTTTTTCAAATTAAAATATAAAGTATTGTAAACAGGAGGTAATTTTTATGAAATGTGGCGTTGTTATTTTCCCATCTAATTTCGTTCAAGAAAAGGCTAATGAGTATAGAAAACGTTTTGATCCAGCTTATACGTTAATCTCTCCCCATGTAACAGTAAGAAGTGGATTCGAATTAAGCGAAGATCAACTTCCAAATATTATTTCACAATTAAATGAAATTGCGAGTCAAATTGAACCATTTGAATTGGAAATTAATAAAGTAAGTTCTTTTGCACCAGTTAATAATGTCATTTATTTAAAAGTTACACCTGTTGAAGCATTAAAAGAGCTTCATGAAAAAATGCACACTGGCACTTTCCCAGAAATAAAAGATTATGCATTCGTACCGCATATTACAATTGGTCAGCAATTACAAGATGCTGAATTTGCTGATATTCTAGGCCAGTTACGCATGATTCAATTTAGTTACAATGAAGTAGTAGATAACTTTAAATTAGTTTACCAATTAGAAAACGGTGCTTGGGAAGTGTATGAAACATTTAAATTAGGAGCCAAAAAATGAGCATTCGCACAATAGTAGCAGCAACAGACGCAAGTATACAAGACGCTCTTAAAGTACGAGTAGAAGTTTTTGTAGAGGAACAACAAATTTCAAGAGAATTAGAGTTTGATGGCCTTGACGAAGAATGTATACATTTTGTTTCATACGATGAAGACCAACCGATTGCTGCAGGTCGACTTAGATTAATCGAATCGACTGGAAAAGTTCAGCGAATCTGTGTGTTAAGTAGCTACCGAGGGAAAAAAATTGGAAATGAAATTATGTACTTAATTCATAAAACTGCAAAGGAAAAAGGTTTAGATCAATTAGTCCTACATGCACAAGAATCTGCCATTCCTTTTTATGAAAAATTAGGTTATAAAATCTCCTCCGAAATATTCTTTGAAGCTGGCATTCCACATGCCGAAATGAAACTAAAATTAAATTAAGCACACTTAAAACTATGATTCAAATTGAATCATAGTTTTTTCATGGGGATTTAAAAAACTATACACTTGGCAATGTAACAAACAACGGTCCTACTAATGTATTTAGTTCGATACATATGAAAAGATCCTATTTTCCCATTAAAATTCACTTTTCGTACACAAATCTTTTTGGTAACATAGATGAGTCTGCTTTAATTTTAAGGGGGAAAATAATGAAAATTGCAAACTATCAAAATCAATCAATCTATTTACCAGAATTCCCTCGATCAAGATATGAGGAAATATATCAAGCCAGTATTCGCGGGGAAGTTAAATGTGTTAATTGCCATCAAAAATTAAATTTCACTTTAACTATTTATGATATTCCTCATTTTTATCATATAAACAAAGAGCAAAATCTAGCATGTATGAATCATAACGTAGAGTTAGAACAAGAGATTATTGCTAGATTTGAAAATAATCATTCTACTAACGAAAATACTAACGATCGCATTATTAAACTACCTACTAAGCGTTCGATCTCAAATACAGCTACAATCGAAAAAACAGATGAAAATCAATTTATTAACAGACTACCTTTTTACAATATTCCACCATATAAAAAAAATGAACAAAAGACGGATGAATTTGTGATCAATCAAATCTCATTAGATTCACAACAATGGAACGCAGTTACACATATCGGTTCACCATTACTTGTACTTGCTGGAGCCGGAAGTGGTAAAACACGGGTCATAACAACTCGAGCAATGCATTTAATGAATAGCGGTATACTCCCGCATGAAATGATGCTCGTTACATTCACGTCTAAAGCATCTGCAGAAATGAAAGAACGAATGAAAGGTCTAGGTTACCCTATCCAACAGATGGAAATTGGCACCTTTCATAGTATTTTTTATAAAATGCTTTTACGATTTGATCGTGCAAAATGGGATTCAAGCCGTTTAATTAAATCGGATTTTCAAAAGGAGATCATGTTAAAGCAAATTGGTCGACGACTTGAAATTGATGAAAAGTCATTTGCATACGACCAAGCTATTCAACAAATCGGCTTATGGAAGAACTCTTGTGTTTATCCCCATGAGATCAGGTCAATGGATGCTTGGGAAGAACAGGTCGCTTCTCTTTATGAAGGCTATGAATCATTGAAAAAGCAAAATGGGCAATTTGATTTTGACGATATGTTACTCGGTTGCTTTGAAATGTTAAATGAAAATAATGAATTACTTTTACATTATCAAAATCGATTTAAATGTTTATTAGTGGATGAGTTCCAAGATATTAATAAAATCCAATTCAATATTCTAAAAATCCTTTTTCAACATACAGAAAATATTACGGCTGTTGGTGATGATGACCAGTCAATCTATGCGTTTAGAGGAAGTGACCCCAGGTTTATCTTAGATTTTAAAGAGCATTTCCAAGGATCTACAATTTATCATTTAAGTGAAAATTATCGTTCCACCCACGGGATCGTATCATTGGCAAACGAAGTCATTAAGCCTAATAAAAACCGTTTTGTAAAATCAATGCATGCTCAATATGACTACGATCAAGTACCTTCTTTCTTCTTTCCATACGATGAAGAAGAAGAAGCAACAATGATTATTAACGATATTAAAGAAAAAATTAATAACGGTGCAAACCCTGGACAATTTGCAATTTTATATCGCACTAATACTGCATCAAGGGCTGTTTTTGAGCGATTAATTGGAACAAGCTTACCTTTTACAATCGATCAAGATGGTGACTCATTTTATGATCGACCGATTATTCGAAAAATGATCTCTTTCTTACTATTAATAGGAGATGAGGACCACCAAGCAGCATTGAAAGAAATTTTACCTGTCTTTTTCCTAAAACAACAAGCATTTCAAGATGCAAAAATGAATAGTGTTTTGCAAAATCTATCTTTCTTAGAAGCATTCACCACTATTAAAAGTGCAGCACCATTTCAAATTAAAAAAATTGAAAACCTGATCAAGATTTTACGTTATTTAAAACACGCATCTCCTTTAGAAGCAATTGAGCGAATTGAAGAAAGTCCTGCATTTATGGACTATATTAAAAAGCGCGGAAACGAGTCTAATAAAATCGAACGACCTTCTGATGATTTGAGAGATTTAAAAGTCGTAAGCAAAAATTTCAAATCAATTCGAGAGTTTGTTGAACACGCATTTCATATTTCCGCAAAATTTAAAGAATATAAGCAGAAAAAAAATCAGTCATCACAAGGTAATATTTCGCTTTTAACAGCTCACCGTTCAAAGGGACTAGAGTATGATTATGTCTATATTCTAGGTGTTGTAGACGGAGGATTCCCTCATGATTATGCTTTAGAATCTTTAAAAAATGGTAACTTAGGTCAACTAGAAGAAGAACGTCGCCTTCTTTATGTGGCATGTACAAGAGCTAGAAAGCTATTATACTTATCCATCCTTCAAAAAAGAAGAGGCAAAAAAGCTAATTCTTCAAGACTAATTCGACGCTTTATTAATAAGAAATGAGATTGAACAAACTAATTTTAATTATTGGACAAAAATAAAGGTGAGCAAATATGCTCACCTTTTTATAATTTATCGTCTAGTTGTTCTACTGCCACAGCCACAACCTGATTTTTTCACATAGCCGGCCGGAGCGCCTTGATAATATGGGTTATAGTTCGCTTGATTCATTTGTTGCTGCATTTGTTGTTGTTGCATTTGGTACTGTTGTTGTTGTTGGAGTTGTTGCCATTGAAAAGGAGTCATTTGACCCTGACCTTGATTATACATATCTTCCCTCCTAAATAAGTCTATTCACAATAGTATATGAAAGGAATTTTCAATCGTTCTACCTAAAATCACATATTCAGTCTATTAACAATCGTTTCTATTACACCAGCTGCCCCAGCAATAGCTAACAAAACGATGATGAACTCTCCCACATGTGGAAAGAACACATATATTAATAGTAAAAACGCTGTACACCAAATTCCGCTACACCAAGTACAACTTAATAACTCACCAAAAAAGTATTGGATCCCATTACCTTTAATCTTTGTATAAGTAACTGGCATCCCATTCTCTTCAAGCGTAATTTCATCAATAAAAGGTCTTCTTAGAAAAGCTGTTATTTTATCGTGAACAACTAAACGAGTCAATCGAAAGCTTGCCAAAATTAGGATAAATAGCAAAAACCAACTTATATCCATGTTAAGTATGGGGACAAGGGATATGGATGCAAGGGGTAAATACTTTCACTTCCTTACCCTACATTTATGCTCCTTTAATCCCTTCCAACCCTTCTCCTCCCCTTTTCTTTTTTACTCTCCCTATTCCCCTATTACAGATCTAAGCTCTTTTTTGTCTGTACTAATTGCTACTAAGCCCATTTATCTAAAAAAGCAAAAATCTTCAGTAACCGTTTTTCGCCTGCTTAATATCATAGTAATGTAATATCCATCTAAAGTGATAAGGAGTGAAAATGATGAGTTGCAAAGACAACCACGACAAAAAAAGAAACCACTGCGTATGTGACGTTGTAAAATTCATAAATGATCTACAAGATTGCGCAACAAACACTTGCCCAACAGGTTGTGACGTTCCATTTTTAGGTGCTAATCCTAATGTACCACTGGCAAATACTCGCCCTTTCCTATTGTTTTTAGCAAACGGTGAATTATTTAGAGTACCAGCATTTAATCATAATATGATGCAAATGATGGCACAAAATCGTGATGGCAATGACAATCAAAATAACAACAAAAACGGTCAAATGAACAATTGCCAAGATACAGTTGTTTTCCGTGTTGAAAGTGTAGATGAAGATTGCTGTGCAGTGTTAAGAGCATTAGTTCCAGTAAACAACAAAGACAACAACAAAGACAACAAAAATAACCAAAATACTTTCTGCGAATTAGTAGAAGCTGATATGTTTGTAGCATCAAACACTTGTGTAACTGTTGACTTAGATTGTTTCTGTGCGATCCAATGCTTACGTGACGTACACGTTACAAATCTGTAAGTTTAATGTAAACTAAAAAACTATGGGTGGTAGATCATGTATCTACCACCTTTTTAACGCCTTAAATACCTACCATTTGAATACTTACAATACTTTGAATATCCAATTCAACATCATTAATTTTTGAAGAAACCTTAATTGATACCTTTCCTTCGTTGTAACCCATAATATAGCCAATATATAAATCTTTTTCTGTTCGAATTCGGCACTCAACTTTTGGAATATAATGAGGCTTATTTATCATAAATAATATTTTTTCTTCATTCGTCATGGCTTTAAATGGTTTTTTCATCCAAGTATTGTCTGCTTCGACTTGTTCTTGTTCTTGTTCTTGTTCTTGTTGTTCTTCTTGTTCATCTAAATTCACAACTTCTTCTAATTCTTCTATTTCTTCTAGTTCTTCTATTTCTTCTAGTTTTTCAACTTCTACGTATTTAGAAGCTACATATTCTTTATCCTTTTGTTTTTGATCCTGATTATTTACTTTGACCACATAAGAGTGTTGTACGTTCAACTTGGCTTCTTGAAAATCTGGCTGCGCAATATATAATAATGGCTTTACACCCTCTTTAGACTCTTTTCGTGCCATTGTTGTTCCTCCCTCGTAAGTGTGCTCTCATAAATTATATGAACGGACAATATTTATCATGTTACTTTTTTCTCAATCAAGTAACCTACTAATTTAATCGAAATACGAAATAATTGCCTATCAACACATGACTAATTTTATACATATTCATATAAATTGGACAAATATCCTAGTACAAACAATTGACAGGGCACATATAAATACATTGTAACCGCACAGAAAAAACAAGGAGCGATGAAAAAGTGAATAAAGAGTTATTCTCAGTATTCGTAGGTAAAGGAGTTAGAATTGGTCGAGGAGGTCATGAATCTAAAGAAGGTTTATTAATTGGTGCATTTGGAACACATATTGCTCTTTTTACAGAGGGTGAAGGTGTAATTTACTACCCTTATACTCATATTAAAAGCGTAACTTCATTTGCTAAAGGTAAATTATCTTATGATGAAATGTACAATACGATTGAATTATTACCAAACGAGAGTTTTGTAGACTTATTAAATTCTCAAGTTAGACAATGGGTAAAAATTAATCGCGGTGGCCACGACAAAGTTGAAGGCATTCTTCTTGATGCAAACCATGATTATGTAGAAATTTCTTTTAACGATGAACTAGTGTATATTGCTACTTATCATGTAAAAAGTGTAAGTTTCGGAGAAAAATTTGAAGTTTACGAAAGAAGTAATACGACAAGCCAAACATTAAGAAGAAGAAAATAATGTTTAGAAAGGTCGTTTTATGAAATAAAACGACCCTTTTTTTTATAAAACTTTGACCCTCGATGCCATTCTAATTATGTAAACCCATTATAAGTAATTTGAATCTATACTTAATTTTGAGTGGTAATCAATAAATTATTGGAAGTATGCTGTTATGAACTAGCTGATCCAACTATAAAATTTTCAAACTTAATAATCTTTTTTCATTCATATAAGACAGGCACTATCTACCTTGCCAACCTTAAAATGAAATGATTGATTTTATTTAGACAAACTATCATCCTAATTGATATGCCCATATAAAAAAAATCGAAAATCCTTTTTCAGAAATGAACATGTCTGAATAATAATGATTTATCTTTTTAAGAAAGGAGAAAATCATGGCAAGTTTCAAAAATTTTCTCAACAAACAAGTTACAATTGAAATTTCCGGTAACAGTAATGTTGATGGAATCTTAATTGAAGTTGGAAATGATTTATTAGTTGTTTTCAATGGTGAAAATTTCCTTTATATTCCACTACTTCATATTCATAACCTTAGTGAGAGTACAACTGAAGAATCATATGGTGTTGTTCCGTCATTACAAGAATTGGAACACGAAAAAGATGAGTTATCTTTACGTAAAGTATTAACTGCAGCCAAAGGAATCTTTGTTGAAATTAACCTTTCAAATAATTGTTCTTTTCATGGTTTTATTACAACCATCATGAATAATTATTTTGTATTCTATTCACCGATCTATAAAATCATGTATATATCCCTCCAGCATTTAAAGTGGTTAACCCCGTATCTCACAGAAAAAACCCCTTATATGTTAAGTAATAATTTATTACCTGTTAATCCTTCTAATATCCCTCTAGCGCGCACGTTAGACGTTCAATTAAATAAGTTGATTGGTGAATTAGTCGTAATGAACAGTGGAGAAAATTACGAATATATAGGTAAGTTGAGTTCGATTGACTCAAATTTCATAGAGTTGACTACATCTAGAGGAGAAAGCAAATTAGTAGGTCTTCGTCACTTAAAATCAATTTTTATTCCGTAAGAATTAATAAAATTAAAGTGCCACATTTACAATAAAAAAGTGCCTATTTATGATAAAAGAAGGCACTTTTTTTATTTGACTAATGTCAGGTTGATTTCCCTAACAGAATGTTTACCCATATAAGGAAGAACGCTTATTTCCACTGCAGGATGTACGCTTTTCATGGGGATTGTGGGGGCATGAGCTGAGAATCCTCTTTGTTGAGCCTCAGCCTTCTCATACCTCCTATATGAAATAAGGAGCATCCGTTCCAATTCTATATATACACATTAACCATTTATGAGTTACTAAATTTCAAGTTCTCGCTGCTTTACTTACTCATGAACCCTTTATGAATCAATATATTTCTGATTCTTGCCCTTTTACTTCTTCATGAACCCTTTATGAGTCACTCTATTTCCGTTTCTTGCTCTCTTACTTCCTCATGAACCCTTTATGAGTCACTATATTTCTGATTCTTGCTCTTTTACTTACTCATGAACCCTTTATGAGTCACTATATTTCTGATTCTTGCTCTTTTACTTACTCATGAACCTTTTATGAGTCACTATATTTCTGATTCTTGCTCTTTTACTTACTCATGAATCCATTATGAGTAAGTTATTTTCGTCTTCTTACTGTTTTACTTACTCATGAACCCTTTATGAGTCACTATATTTCTGATTCTTGCTCTTTTACTTACTCATGAATCCCTTATGAGTAAGTTATTTACGTCTTGTAGCAGTTTTACTTACTCATGAACCTCAACCTTATTAAAGTATGTTATTTAAAAACACAAAAAAAATAGAAGTCATTTAGACTTCCATTTTCTCTTACTCTTCTTATCCCATTATATGGTATCCTGAATCAACATGAATGTTTTCTCCAGTAATACCTCTTGCTAAGTCACTAAATAAGAATAAAGCAGAATCTCCTACTTCTTCTTGTGTTACGTTTCTACGTAACGGTGCTTTTTCTTCGATCTCTTTTAAGATTGTATTAAAGTCGCCTACTCCTTTTGCAGAAAGCGTACGGATTGGTCCTGCAGAGATTGAGTTAACGCGAATATTGTATTTCCCTAAATCGTTCGCTAAATAGCGTACAGAAGCTTCTAGAGCTGCTTTAGATACACCCATTAGGTTATAGTTTTGCATTACACGCTCTCCACCTAAGTAAGTTAGAGTAACAATGCTTCCGCCTTCAACCATTAATGGTTTTGCTTCACGAGCTACACCTACTAAAGAGTAAGCACTAATGTTTTGTGATAATAAGTATCCATCACGGCTTGTGTCTACAAAATCTCCTTTTAAGTCCTCTTTATTAGCAAAAGCAATACAGTGTGCTACACCATGAATTGTGCCTACTTGCTCTTTAATTGAAGCAAAGCATTTTGCTAAATCTTCATCACTAGTTACATCACATTGAACTAAAAGATTGTTAGGATTTTCTAGTGAGTCAGCCAATTCACGAACACCTTTTTCTAATCTTTCATTAGCGTATGTAAAAATTAAATTTGCTCCCGCGCTATGTAATGATTGTGCAATACCCCAAGCGATACTACGGAAGTTTGCAACACCCATAACAACAAAAGTTTTTCCTTGCAATGAAATCATATCTTTCATCTCCTTTATTATTAGTTATTAGTACTAGATACTAAAATAGTAGCACAAATACAATGAATTGAAAATAGTAAAGTTATTTATAGCTTTGTCCACATAAAGAAAACTCGTCGACTGACGAGCCTTTTAGGCGAAGTCAGAGGCGTAGTTGCACTTATACTTTGTTCCTAGAATTGGCTACCACGTCGAGTACTATTCCTAGCTGCCAATTTATATTTTAAAGTGAAAAATATAAATATAATAGTTTATTTAAAAAGAGTTTATAGTTTTGAATTCCTTTAAGGACAAAAATAAATTATAATGATGATTGTCGTACATTAAAAGTGCCTATATAAAAGCATACTAATAAAACTTATTATAGAGAGGTGAGGACATGAAGGAAGACCGTACATCTCCCTTTCAAATTGATTTCAAATTACTTTTTATCCTTTTTTGTATTGCCGCTGTAAGTTATCTTGCAATTACTAGTGCAATGCCAAGCCTTCCTGCAAATCTAAGAAACATCAATTTCGCTGGACAACAAATTAAATGGTATATCATTGGGCTTGTTGGTATTGCCTTTATTATGATTATTGATTTTGATCGATATAAAAATGTTATTTGGTATATGTATGGTTTTGGTCTACTCTTACTACTTGGATTAGAACTGCATATTCCAGGTGCTAAAACCATTAAAGGTGCAACGGCATGGTACACATTACCTGGTATTGGTAACTTCCAACCATCTGAATTAATGAAAATTTTTATGATCATTATTTTAGGAACGATTATTTCAAGACATAATGAAATGTACGCTGTCCGTGGAAAGAGAGAAGATATTTTACTTTTAGGTAAAATATTCGGTATTGCATTGCCTCCTCTACTACTGATTGCAAAAGAGCCTGACTTAGGAAATACAATGGTTATGTGTGCAATTATCGCAACAATGATTTTAATTTCTGGAATTCGTTGGCGCTATATTCTTGGACTAGTTGTATTAACGATCGGTCTTGGTGCATTCATGGTTTACCTATACTTTTATCATTTTGAATTTTTCACATCGCATGTACTTGAGGAATACCAGTTAAATCGTTTTTACGGTTGGCTAGCACCGTATGAATACCCTTCTCAAGGTTATCAGCTTACTCAGGCATTAATGGCAGCTGGTTCTGGTTTACTTACGGGTAAAGGATTTCATAATGGTGAAGCATACTTCCCTGAACCACATACAGATTTTATTTTCACCGTAATCTGCGAACAATACGGGTTCATAGGAGCTAGTGTAGTAATTTCATTATTCTTCTTATTAATTTATCGAATGATTCATATTGCTTTAGAAAGTAACGACAAATTTGGTAGCTATCTTTGTGCTGGTGTAGTCGGAATGTTTACTTTCCAGATTTTCCAAAATATTGGTATGACGATTGGTCTACTACCGATTACAGGGATTACTCTACCATTCGTTAGTTACGGAGGAAGTTCTCTAGCAACTAATCTTCTAGCAATCGGATTCATCCTTAATGTAAGATCTAGAACAAATAAGTATATGTTTGACTGATAGAGTAGAAATACAAAAAAGACAGGGGTAAAGATCTAATGAAGATCTTTACCCCTTCTTTTTTTATATTAGCAATACTCTTCTTGGAAAATTCTTTTAGGCTGCTTTTTTAGGGCATACTACGATTATAACTTGTTGAAATAACAAACTAAAAGGAATGATAGGATGAAATACGATATTATAGGCGATATTCATGGTTGTTATAATGAATTTGTTGAATTAACTAAAAAACTTGGTTATTCGTGGGAGAATCATATTCCTGTTCACCCTGAAAATCGAAAGCTAGTTTTTGTTGGTGATTTAACGGATCGCGGACCTAATTCGCTTGCAGTTATAAAAGTAGTATATGAACTTGTGATGAAGCATAAGAAAGCACATTATTCACCAGGGAATCATTGTAATAAACTTTATCGTTATTTTCTTGGTCGCAATGTAAAAATTCAACATGGACTTGAAACAACAGTTGCTGAATTAGAATCAGTTAGCGGTAAAGAAAGGAGCCATTATCAAGCATCGTTTAAAAAACTTTATGAAGGCTCCCCACTTTATAATGTTCTAGACAATGGAAAATTAGTTGTTAGTCATGCCGGAATACGTGAGGATATGATTGGTAAGCATTCAAATAATGTTAAAACATTCGTTTTATATGGAGATATTAATGGAGAAGTGCTTCCAAATGGGATGCCTGTAAGAAAAGATTGGGCTAAAGAGTATAAAGGTAAAGCATTAATTGTTTATGGTCATACTCCAATTAAGGAACCAAGAGAATTAAATAATACAATTAATATTGATACTGGCGCTGTCTTTGGAGGAAAACTAACAGCATTTTCGTATCCAGAACATAAATACACCCAAGTACAATCTTCCATGCCATACATTGAAGAAAAATTTAGTTTTTACGAAGAAAAAGAGAGTAGAGTTTAGGTAAGTAGATACAAAAAAAGTAGGTTTCTGATCGGAACCTACTTTTTTGCTGATAATGTAAGCGCTCACTTATCAGCATATATTAGTCTCTTCCATCCCCATGGAGAAACACTACATACTAAAAATAATCTATTATTCATATATTGTCAATAAATTATACAAAATTTAGACAAATTTATCACTTGACATTCACGACTCCAATAACCTTTTTACATCAGCAGGTAAAGCGATTTCAAAGTTTTTTTCAGTAAGATCAATTGGATGAACAAATGACAATTGATAACTATGCAACGCCTGCCTTTTTAATCGATCAGTATTACCTCCATATAAGTCATCCCCGATTAGTGGATGTCCAATCGAAGACATATGAACCCGGATTTGATGTGTTCGACCAGTTTCTAATTCTAATTCAACGACTGAGTAGTCCCTATTTACTAAAAGGACCTTATAATATGTGATTGCTTCTTGTCCCTCTTCAGAAACAATACGCTCGATAATACTATCACTTTTCCTAGCAATCTTTGCTCGTATTACACCTTTTAAATCATTCATTTGCCCATGAACAATCGCTAAATATTTTCTTTGTACATTTTTTAATTCATTTTTCGAAAACAAATAATGAATATAACGATTTTTGGCAACTAGCATTAAACCCGATGTATCTTTGTCTAATCGAGTTACAATATGGATGGTCGATTGGAGCCCAATTGTTTGATAATAAAATAATAATCCATTTGCAAGGGTACCATTTGGATGTTCTCTAGAAGGTATACTTGGAATTCCAAAAGGTTTATTGATGACTAATACAGCATCATCTTCATAAACAATTTCAAAAGGAATATCTTCAGCTATAAGATCCTCACTTGGTTTCTCGATTGGAAAATAGATTTGAACAAGATCTAATTCTTTTAACATCGTACGGACAGTTTTTTCTTCACCGTTTACAGTAATTTTTCCACCTTGAAATTTTATATCTGTGAGAGCACGTTTAGAGAGCTCCTTTAATTTAAGAAACTCTCTAAGTAAAATTTCATTATGCTCTTTTTTTACTTCCCATGATAAACTAAATTGCTTCATATTCTTCACCATTTTATTTAACAAAAGAATCAACAACACGCTTCCAAAATGGAAAAGGTCTAAAACGTGCAAAACGTACTTTTTCATGAGCAACTCGACATTGAATTGATTTAACATCTTGATGTACGATTGTTTTATGATCTAATGTAATTTGAAAATTTGCGTTTCTTACAGGTTTAAGTAAGCAAGTATGATGTTTAGGTAAAACAAGAGGTGAACCAATTGTACGAAAAACTCGATTATTAATTGAAGCCATCTCAGCTATTTGAATCGCTTCAATTGATGGATGAATAATTGCTCCACCAAGTGCTTTATTATACGCTGTACTACCTGAAGGTGTAGAAATACAAAGACCGTCACCTCTAAATGTCTCAAAATGCTGACCTTTTATTTCAACATCAATCACTAATGTACCTTCAAGACCTTTTATCGTACATTCATTTAAAGCTAATGTTTGCATTTCTTTTCTTCCATCCTTATAACGGATGATTACTTCCAATAAAGGATATTCAACTACTTGAAATGGAGTCTTTGCAATTGCAATAACAAGCTTTTCTACCTCACTTGGTACCCAATCAGCATAAAACCCTAAATGCCCAGTATGAACCCCTACGAAAGATACTTTATCGAGAAGATGAGTGTAATTATGAAAAGCATGAAGTAAGGTCCCATCACCACCTACAGATATGACAATTTCAGGCTCTTCTTCATCAAATTTAAAATTAAAACTCTCTAAATAATCTCTCATTCGTTTCGTCAGTTCATTGGACTCTTGATCGCCCTTAGACATAATTACGAATTTCATTTTCTCGCCCTTTCCTTATTGGTCGTTTTTTTTCGAAAACTCTGCTTGCGCTTCTTGAATCTCTCCTCTAATAAGGGACATTTCTTCATCTAATAGAAACGCTGCTTCAGCTGCTCTTTGTAATCGTTCATGAATATTCTCAGGATATTTCCCTTTATACTTATAATTTAAAGAATGCTCTATTGTTGCCCAAAAATTCATCGCAAGAGTTCTAATTTGAATTTCAACTAAAACTTTTCGTTCACCTTCAATTGTTTGAACTGGATATTCAACAACTACATGATAAGAACGATACCCGCTATTCTTTTTATTTGTAATATAATCTCGCTCTTCAACAATTGCAAAATCTTTACGTTTGCGAAGAAGTTCCACTACATTTCTAATATCCTCTACAAATTGGCACATCATTCTAAGACCGGCAATATCCTGTAATTCAGTTTCTAAATTCGCTAAAGGAATTCCTTTTCTTATTGTCTTATTAACAATGCTGTGAATAGGCTTAACTCTCCCAGTAACAAACTCAATTGGGGAATGCTGATTAGTTTCTTCAAACTGTTTTCTAATCCCTTTTAACTTTATTTTCAATTCACTTACTGCTTGTTCATAAGGTGCTAAAAAACTTTCCCATTGACCATTCATCCAATCACCACCAACTTACTTCTCTTCTAAAAATGCACTTTGAACTTGCTTTACAAATTCTTCTCCATAGTTAAAATTACCTTCAACATTTTGGATTAAATAAGTTAGCTCTTCATTCCAATTATTTAGTGAAAGACTCTTTTCACCGACCTTTAAAAATACGTTTAAATTTTGATCATTTGCTTTATTCAAGTCCGACCAATACTCATAAGGAACTGTAACATATACAAATTCTTCATTTTCTTCTAATATATACAATAGTGAACCGTGGTCTGAGTCTGCAATCATTGTTCCTACTTCATGACACTGTTCTAAATTCATTTTTGTATCGTCGATTAACAGAAATAAACCATCTTCATTTATATTTATTCCATTTATTTCAAGCATTTTTCTCATCACTAAAACCTCAACCTTTTTAATGTATGTATTTTATTTAAATTTGACCATTTCTATTGTAACATATCAAATAGAAAATAGACGAAGACTAGCACATTCAATAACAAAAATAATACTAAAAATAAGGAGTTATTTATGGCTAAAGAAATTGAAATTGAATTTAAGAACTTATTAACAAAAGAGGAATTTGACAAGCTTAAATCGCATTTCCAAGTTAACGAGTCAAGTTTCCAATCACAAACTAATTATTATTTTGAGACACCTGATTTTACAATTAAAGAACATGGCGGAGCTCTAAGAATCCGAGAAAAGTCACTAACTTCATATACTTTAACTTTAAAAATAAAACAAACAGTCGGACATTTAGAAATTAATCAAAAAATTAGTGGAACTGAAGCATCAACTATGCTAAAAACCTACGTTCTTCCAGATGGTGAAGTAAAAGATTATATCAACGAAGTAAAATTAAACTTAAACGCCCTAGTATTAATAGGTGATTTAACAACAAACAGAGTAGAATTTCCATATGAAAGTGGACTCTTAGTTCTAGACCATAGTACATATTTAAATCACGAGGATTATGAGTTAGAATTCGAAGTTTCGGACGAAAACATTGGTAAACAACAGTTTATCAATCTGTTAGAGAATCTTCAAATTCCACAACGTAAAACATTAAATAAAATTAGACGCTTTTTTAATGTTAAACAAGGAAATCAGCTAACTGATATATGAGCAGCATTAATTTCAAACGCCGGAGAAACCTAAAGGGTATATTTCGGCGTTTTTTAGTATGTAGCCGAATTTATCTTGAAAGATAGCTGATTTCGATCAACTTTTTAACCGATTAACTAAAATTAAAGCTGCTTTGCTAGTTTGCCATTTGAAAATAACTACTTTTGTCCAGTTCTTTTGTCATAATTCCCTAAGGCGGTATAGGTATTAGTTTCACTTATTAGCTATTACTAAGGTTTTAGTATTGTTATTTTTAATTGCGATTCCCAATTTTTAATTGCAGATTTGACAATTTTATTTGTGATTTTGGAATTTTATTTGCAGCTCATACTTTATTTGCACAAATGTTCTCCTTATTTGCTGTTCTCTCATCTTTATTTGCAGACCAGACTTTCTCCTCGGTACCATTTCAAAAATTTAATTTACAATTCGCTTAGACTTCTACGACACAACCCTTTTTATCACCATACTCAAATGAAATAAGGAAATATTAATAGATTAATGAAAAATAGTGCATCATATTTGAAATATTAACTATCCGTTGCTACAATACCATTAGAGAATAAACGTGTTATATCTTACAAATTAATTTTCAAGTCTGTTATAGTACGGACTTATGAATTGCATTAAGGGTGAAATATATGAATGACAAACAATATAAAAATGAATCAATCACGCTTCCCGAGCAGAATTGTACAAAAAAATCGATTGAATTGTATGTATTCATAGATCCACTTTGTAGAAATTGTTGGGATTTTAGTACAATTTTAAAAAAGTTTCACTTAGAATATGGCCAATATTTTTCATCTACTTATATTCCAGTTAATCGATATTACACAACTAAAAAACTATTAGAAAAACGACCTTCTCAGCTTGCATTCGTATGGGAGAAAACAGCTAGCAGATCGGATATCCTTTGTGACGATCACTTATGGATTGATAATAAAGAACTTTACCCATACTACTCTGCAATTGCATTAAAGGCAGCTGAGCTTCAAGGTAGAGTAGCTGGCGTTAACTACTTAAAGAAGTTACAAGAATATTATTTCTTGAAGGATTTAGACATTACAGATCAAGATGTTCTTATCGAATGTGCTAAAGATATAAATATTGATGTAAAAGAGTTTATGGAAGATTTACACAGTACCCACTCTATTAAAGCTTTACAATGTGATATTAAAGTTACGAAAGAAATGCATGTAACTGAAATTCCAAGCGTTGTATTTTTTAATGAAAATATTGAAGAAGAAGGTTTGAAAGTTTCTGGTTTTGAAAGCTATCAGACTTATGTAAAAATATTAGAACTAATGACGAATACAAAGTTAGAAAAACGAGAACTACCTGATTTAGCTGAATTTATTAAATTCCAACCATTTGTTACGATTAAAGAATTATGTATGATTTACGAACAATCTACTCAATGTATGGAGTTAGAATTAAAAAAATTAATCCTACGTAGAAAAGTTAAGAAAATCGTTCAAAAAGATCAAATTTATTATCAGTATGTTGTTTAAGGAAAAAAAAGACCTAGCTTTCGCTAGGTCCTTTTTTTGATGTAATATTTTACATCAAGGGGATGGGAGAAATTTTCACGTTCAACAAAGGGGTATTTGTGTTTGTGAAGTAATTCACACCCTTATAATACAATTTATTTTAGAGTTTGGCAACCATTTGAGAAATATTTCACATTTTAGACACAAAATAGTAGGTATAAAGATATATAAAAAGTCAGGATAAAAACAAACACATATAGGTATGATGCTATATGTGTTTGTTTAAATAAGTTATTCGTTAAATAAAAGCTCTTCCATTTCGTTTAACATTTCTTCAAATACTTTTAATGCTTCTACGATTGGTTGTGAAGAAGTCATATCAACGCCAGCTTTTTTCAATACTTCAATTGGGTAATCAGAGCTTCCTGCTTTTAAGAAGCCTAAGTATCTTTCAACTGCTGGTTCGCCTTCTTCTAGAATTTGTTTTGAAAGTGCTGTTGCTGCACTGAAACCTGTTGCATATTGGTAAACATAGTAATTGTAATAGAAATGAGGAATTCTACTCCATTCTAAACCAATTAACTCGTCGATTACGATCTCGTCACCAAAATATTTTTGGTTAAGCTCGTAATATGTTTTCGTTAATAAATCTGGCGTTAATGCTTCACCATTTTGAGCTAATACGTGAATCTGATGTTCAAACTCTGCAAACATCGTTTGACGGAATACAGTTCCTCTGAAAGTCTCTAAGTAGTGATTTAGTAAATAAAGTCTTTGCTTAGGATCTTCAGTATTTTTTAGTAAATAATCATTTAAAATCGCTTCATTACAAGTAGAGGCAACTTCAGCTACGAAGATTGAGTAATCTCCGTAAACATAAGGTTGATTTTTACGAGTATGATAACTATGCACTGAATGACCAAATTCATGTGCTAATGTAAATAAATTATTTACATTGTCCTGCCAGTTCATTAGGATATATGGGTTAGTACCATACGCTCCAGAAGAGTATGCTCCGCTACGTTTTCCTTTGTTCTCTACAACATCTACCCAACGGCTTTCATATGCCTCTTTTAGAATTTCAACATATTCATCACCTAATGGTTTTAATGCTTTTAATAAAATTTCTTTTGCTTCTTCATACTTAACTTCCATTTTTACTTCTTCTACTAATGGTGTAAATAAGTCATACATATGAATTTCATCAAGCTTTAACGCTTTTTTACGAATAGCAATATAACGATGTAATAAATTTAAATTATCATTTACAGTAGAAACTAATTGATCATAAACAATTTCAGGAATTTCGTTATTACTTAATGC
>NZ_NTZO01000104.1 GCF_002559405.1 Bacillus sp. AFS001701
GAAGAATGTTTTTGATAAACAACTTGATTCTAATTATTATTATTTCAAATCATTTTTTACATCACGGTTGGTATTTTGGAAGTCACCTACAAAAGGCATCCCGGAAATATAGCCTACTCCACCAGTGCGATCTATTCCTATTTCTTTTTCCATCGCCTTTTTTAATGCAGTTTTATCGACTGCAGTAATATTCTTCCCTTCTAATTCATCCCCTGGATGTTGGAAGTTACTCATAATGTAAGAGAATCCGTTACGGTCATCGGCCGCAAACAAACCAGTTGATTCAGCTCCAGCTGGGACTGATAAAATTCTAGATAGCTCCTTTGTATCTACGTTATAAGCCCAGACAAAGTTATTGGTATGCATTGTGCTGTCTTCACCGATAAATAATGTTCTTAATGATTCAGAATAACTTAGATTATCAGTACTAGCTACTGAATTGACATCAGCAGTGTTTCCATATGCATCTGCTGATGGCATATCCTTACCAACAATTAACCCAGACATTTTAGCAGCGATATACATACTATTAATCTTTTCACCTGTACTATCTTTTTGGTTGTCTGTTAAATCCAATTGATACGTAACACCTGATTTAATTTTTGGAAGTTTGATATCATCTACTGGATCCGTAGCATTTGCAACCATTCCATTGCTTTGATCGGAAAACGCAATGTAAACCTTTTTATCTTTCTCGTTTAAAGTTACACCTTCCATTTTATTAAATTCAGAAGTCGCACCAAGCATTGCTGCATATCGACGTGATTCTAAGAATGCAGCAGCTTTTTCCATGCCAGGCTTCAATTTTAAATATTCAGTTTTACCGTACGAATATTGCTTGATGGCTTTAAAGCCTTCTTTTGGAACATCGGATGTTTCGAACATATCGCTGAACTTGATACCGCTGTCGATGATTTGTTTGATTTCTTTATCGGTCGAATGGCCAAGTTTTATCCATTCTAAGTTACCCGCTCCGCCATTATCAGTACCAGTTTGGTGGAATTTTGCGGCATAAAGCGTACCTGCAGTAAGATCCTTCGCTTTATCGGCTACATACATGAACAACGTTGTATAAGTACCGTCATCACCAAAGAAAGCAGTCCGGTTATCAGGCATCATCTTCATTAATTCATGTGAGAAACGACCAATGCTGTAATGTTTGGAAACAGAAGCTTCCTCTTCTTTGTTGAAACTAATTTCAGGAATAAATCCATAAAAATAAGGGTTCGCCTTTGATTTATCACCGAAATAAAGCTTAGCAAAGCTTTCAACCGAAGATCTTGCTGAAGAGTTTAGATCTTGCTCAAAACTGCGGGCATCCGGCTCATACTCTTCTGAACCTAGATGAGTATTCCATGGCGAAAGGGAACCATTACATGGAATCCAAAGCCCATTTACTCCTGAAAAATCAATTTTCTTCACCGATTTAGGTGTCAATTCACCCGTTTGCTTATCTTGTTGAAGTGTAGATAATGACATGGATGCAGGAACGATACCATATGCTGAATTACCAGCCGCATCGATTGTTTGATATTCATAATGGGTTACCATGAATAGTTTTCCGTCAATTGGCTTCAATAAACTGTTTGAATCCGGGGCATCTGATACATAATATGTAGGTTTGCTTTCAATACTCATATCCATTATTGGGTCACCATTCACATCAATTGGTGTGCCTGCTGGAATCAACTTTCCTTTGTTCATTGCTACGTTGTCTTCAGATTTAAATAGTCTCTTATAAGAAAGTGGAAAATTCTTCACTTCACCACTGCTATATTTCACTTCCATTGATGCGTTCGTATAGGTTTGAACCATTTTATCAATCGTTTTTGGTGCTTCCATTCCAATAAATCTTACAGAATCAATTGTTACATGACCATTTCCTGATACAGCAGCATGTGTCAAAGCTGGAATGGATATGGATAATCCTAGTGCAAGCACAGACACCTTTTTAATAAAATGTTTTTTATTCATTGTTCTCCTCCTGGCAAATTGATTTTCTTCCACAACTCTATTAAATCAAATGAACATTAAACTAGGGTTTCCCTTCTGGTTAAAGATTTGTAAAACTAGTTTAAGTCCTTGTAAAGTTATCGAAGGACAAATTAATCTTTTCACACCATAAGTCGAAACATGTCAAACAACAAAAAGTTAAAAAATATCCATGGAGAAAAAGAGCAATATAATGTTCGAGCACAATCAATCGATATTATTATGATTGTGATAAACGTTGAAACTCACCAACATCTCATGTATTGTCAATTACAAACTAAACATATAGTCTGGATAGTAATAATTAGGCTATCCACTTTTTTCTAAACTCTTTATAATATAAGTCCATTCAAAATAGGTTGGTAAAATTATTTAATAGCTAAACAAATTGAAATTTCTCATTGAACTAACTTAGATTAGTTCAATAAAATTGTGAAAGGACTGTCAAAATTAAGTAAGTCCTTTTTCAGTTATTAAATTCAAGGATTTTACTATTACAGAGCCTTGATAAGAGAAAGACAGTGTGAAAAATTTATTCTTACTTATTTCATTCATCCAAATACGTTTTTTCGTTTTTTTTTAAATGTAGGATCGTAATTTATATTTTTACTATGATCTACTAGCGCTTCGCTTAATCGAAGCAGATTTACAAGGTAGTCATATTTCTCCATGTAATCATCTAGGTATTTTGATATCAAAGTGTTTAATTAATGGTGAAATTCTATGATCTCTTCAACTTCATATTTGTGCAATTCACCCTACCTCATAATAAAGCGTTACTTTTTGATTGCACAGAAATTGCACAGACTTAATAGAAACAATAGAATTAAAAGACTTACAATGAATAAATTTGCAGCGAACGCTTGATTTACTGGACTCTATTGACCTAAAATATTCATAAATACTGAATTATACTCGTACTCTGTAATTGACAGGGTAGGGGTCGCTGGTTCAAGTCCAGTTGGGAACAAACCTAAACCTCTTATATCAAGAGGTTTTTTGTTTTATAACACAACTTTAATTTGAATGAAACAAACCTAATGGGGCAGATGTGGGGCAGAAAATAATTTTTTACTGTTTTTGTTTCATGAATTTGGTTTTGAAAATTTTATTATAAAAATTTTAGTTATTTTTGTCAGTAGTTAACCTATTCATCTTCTTCAACTTTTACGTCCACAAATAAAATTTTATAATTTACTTTAAAATTTACAAAAATAAATATTGATTTTTTTATTGAATAATGTGGTTCCTTTACATATTTTTTACCGTATAAGATGGGAACAATGATAATAAATTTTTGAGATAAATTATAAATTTGTTAAAAAGTATGTATGTCCCCTAGTTTTTCTTTTGATAAATAGAATTTAATTCAAATATCCTAGCCAACTAAGGAAATTAAATTCGATTGGGGATAATTTTGATGACAAATTATAAGATAGATTTAAAGTTAATAAATGGAGATGCTTATTCAGAAATTAATAAGATTGCTAGTAATTCAGTTCATTTAATTTGCACAGATCCGCCATATTTTATATCTAGAAAGACAAACTTTAGTAAAGGAGGTGGTGATCAAAAAAAATTTGGATCCATTTCAATGGAGTTTGGGGAGTGGGATTTAGAAGAAAATAGAATAAATTGGTTTAATCTTTTACAAGAATTTAAGAAAGTACTTGTTCCGGGTGGTACAATGATAATTTTTTATGATATTTTCAAAATGAGTGATATAAGGCTTAACGCTGAAAAATTGAAGTTAAAGCAACCAAGAATTGGAATTTGGGAAAAAACAAATCCTGTCCCAATTAATGCAAAAGTAAATTATTTATCTAATTCCAGAGAGTATTTTATTTCCTATACTAAGGGCAAGAAAAGAACGTTTAATGCCTATTATGATAAGGCTTATTTTGAAGCACCAATTGTAAGTGGAAAAGTTAGATTTCACCCTTGTCAAAAGCCTGTTACTCTACTAGAAATAATTATCTCCACTCATACTAATGAAAGTGAAACAGTTTTAGATTGTTTTATGGGATCCGGATCCACGGGACAAGCTGCTATAAATCTAAAACGTAATTTTATTGGGATTGAATTAGATAGTATATATTTTAACAAAGCTTCCAATGTTTTGAACAAGGCAACAAAAAGTTGAAACTATTTCTTAAAAAATGGTAAGCATTTGAAATATCACAATATAGCAATAAAAAGCTTTTTGTTTTAATAATAATTTAACCTCTCTAAAAAAGTTTAATAAAGAAATAAGCTATACTTTGTCTTATATCTAATGGCTTTGCATAAGTCAATTTGAAGATTTATTGCTATGAGTTGAAAAATACATTTGTATAAATCTTGTAAGCTCCAAACAAAAAGTAATTTTAAGCCAAATGGACCGATTTGTTTTGGTAGATTGATATTTTCCCTTTATAGTAGACATTATAAAAAGCCTATCTCATAAAATGGATTGGCAGTCTACTATTGGGGGATTTTATTTTACCATCAAGGGAATAAAATTTAATCACTAATCAACTGAACTAAAACACAAGGTAGTAAAGCAATAAAAAATAAGTCTAATAACAAATAAGTCATTAAAACTTTTTCTACTTTTCTAATGAAGGCAATATGTTGTGAAATAATTAAATATCTATTTCTAGAATTTTACTTAGACTTTTGTTTATATCCATACCACACCACACCACACGTAACCGAACCGCGGCGTACCTAACCGCACCCAACCATACCAGATTTGACCATATTCTCATCAGCAATAGGTAGGTCAATCCTATTGAACAGTAATCACTGTTTCGATATTTTACTGATATGTGCTCTCAAAATGGTAGTTCTATATTATTAATCCCTTTTTATTATATTATTATCTGCTTAGTCAGAGTTTACCATACCGTACCTTAATAACTTTAGCGTATCAAAAGAATAACTTAAAAACATTTACTTTTTAAACTTATCCCTCCCAGGTATACTTTCTCCAATCAGTCGGGATAATTTCATCTCTCAAAGCACTAGCAATCATTCCTAAATGATTTTTATCATCTCTTAAAACATGGCATCTCCTACATAATGTCCTTAGATTCGTAAAATAGTTATTTGCGAATTTCCCACTTTTAATATGGTCTATATGACATTCATTAAGAGATAAATTTATTCTACATCTAACACATTTTTTTCCATCCCTTTTCCAAATGAGTGGTCTAACGTTATTTACCCAGGTTTCTTTAGATATGTAATATTTGTTGTGAGAACCTATCTTGTGTTTTACTTGTTTTTAAATTAAATTTGATTTCTATAAAAGGAAATAAATAAGTAATAACCTTATATTCTCAAAGGGAATTGAAGTGAAAGGTAGCGAGTTCCCTTTTATAAATTTGAAGAATAATGTGATAATTGTTATGTAAGGCAAATGCCTGTTTCACTTTTTCGGAAAAAAGAATGGGGTAGTTGGGTTGATATTAAACAGAGTGCCCCTACTATTCTAGAGAAAGAATTGAAAAAGGCAAAAAGCAAAGATAAAGTAACCATTTTTATGTCCTCTAGTACAGACCCATATCAACCGATTGAATTTAAAGAAAGATTAACTAGAAGTCTATTAGAAGTTATGCTGCAAAATCAACCTGATTTTTTATTCGTTCAAACTCGGAGTCCGCTTGTAAAAAGAGATATTGATCTATTAAAGCTATTTAAGGAGAAAGTACGAGTGAGTATGACGATTGAAACTGATTTGGATGGAATAAGAAAGTCTTTCTCACCAAATGCACCTCCTATTAATGCACGACTTAAAACGATCGAAGAACTTGTAAAAGCTGGAATTCCAACCCAAGCTACTATCGCTCCAATTCTGCCCAGTAGCGAGGATTTCCCAAAAAAGTTATCGGAAATTGTTCACAGGATCTGTATCGATGATTTTTTCATGGGTGACGGAAGTGGAGGGAAACGAACAGGTCGTCTTGGTATTGTAAAAAAATATACTGAGCTTAATCTAGAAGATTGGTATGGTCCAGATGCCTATCAGATAGTTTATCAACGGTTTAAAAAATATTTTTCAGAGGATCAGCTTTTTATTAGTCAAAAAGGTTTCGAACCATAAACTCAAAATTAAAAAACATCAATTCATAAAAAAAGATAGAAAATTATGGTATTTTTATAGAAGAACGTTTTTTATGAATGGAGAGATAAAAGATGGCAGAAGTAAAAATAATGAAAAGTAGTTCGGATTTTTTGAAAACGTTTCAAACAGTAAGTCAATTACGTCCACATTTAAGAGAAGATGAATTTGTAAACACGATTAACAGATTAATCAACACAAATAATTATCATCTTGTGGCCGTAATCGAAAACGATGAAGTAACAGCTGTTGCTGGTTATCGTATAACAGAATCATTAGCATGGGGAAAATATTTTTATGTTGACGATTTAGTCACAAGTGAAAATCATCGTAAAAAGGGCTATGCACAACTTTTGTGGAACTGGTTAATTAATGAAGCAAAACAAAATAATTGTGAACAATTCCATCTAGATTCAGGGGTACAACGTTACGATGCTCATAGGTTTTATCTTAAAAATAATCTAAATATTACATGTCATCATTTTCAATTGAATTTTTAATTGACTCAACTGATTAAAAATTAGTTAGCAGATCGATACTCAATACATTGAGGCTGTGAAAACAGTCTCTTTTTTGATAATAAATTTAAAAAACTTTACAATTATGGTTACGGACAAAATCTTTTATGATTTATAAGAATTGATTTTAGAAAATAGATTAAAGGAATGATATACTATTTTCAAATAGATACAGGAGGCTTTTAGTAAATGAAAGAAAAGAATTCAAAACGGCTAGCCAATATTTCGCTTATAGTGGCAACTTGTGGTTTCGCTGCAACAATGCCGTTTCAAACTAAATTATTTCAAATCCTTTCTGGTGGATTTGAGGCAGCTTTAGTAGGTGGTCTTGCGGATTGGTTTGCAGTTACTGCAATGTTTCGTCATCCTCTTGGTATACCGATCCCACATACAGCCTTATTGCCTAAAAATAGAAAGAAGATTACAGAGGGGATTTTAAGCACACTTAATAATCAATGGCTAAGTAAGGAAAGTTTAATTGAAAAGGTAGAAGAACGTGATTGGATTAATCAAGGTATTAATGCTTTTGAAAAGATGCTTGAAAATGATGAATCAAGAAATAAAATGGTTCATTCAATCAAGCATTTCGGTGCATCTATTCAGGATGATACAATCAAAGAATTTTTATTAAATACATTTAAACTGACAATTGATTCCATATCATCTCAGAACTTATTAAGTAAAGCTGTCGATACCGTTATTGAAAAAAAATGGGATGCAAAGACATATGAATTTTTAATTAATAAAATCGAAGAAACAGTTAGCCTACCACATATTAAGGAATTAATCGGCAAAGAAGTTATACAGTTTATCGAGCGTAAGTTTTTTATGATTAAAGCTTTTCTACCAATGATTGGGGAAGAGAAGATAACAGAATTTATACATAGCGGATTAATCGATTTACTAACGGAATTAAAACACCCAAATAGTGACAGAAGGAATTTCATTTTATCGTTTATTCGAATGGAAGCTGAAAAAAATAAATCGAATGAAAACATTATTCGCCAATTGGATGAATGGAAAAATAAAGGTTATGAATATATTGTAGATCAAGCAATTAAACTGCTTAGAAATAAAATGAATGATGAAGAATTTATTTTAAATGCTATTGAAAAAATGATCAGTTTCATTAAAAATTCGAATTGGATAGATAATGTTGAACAAAGTTTTAAGAAACTATTAACCAATACAATTGAAAAATATCATCACAAAATTAGTGATTTAGTAAGATACAATATTGAAAAATTATCTACTGAAGAAATAACTGATTTATTGGAAAATAAAATTGGTAAGGATATTACTTGGATTCGTGTAAATGGAGCGGTTTGTGGATTTATTATTGGTTTAGTACTGACAAGCCTAAGATTGATTTTTACATAATACTTCATTCTAAAACGGTATACACGGAAAACAAAATTAAGTGTTATTGATGTTAATATTCACTTTTTTATATTTAATAACGATTTTAAAGTTTTAATTTGTTTCAACAATTTTAA
>NZ_NTZO01000105.1 GCF_002559405.1 Bacillus sp. AFS001701
TAAGAGCCTGTCCATGTTTGTTATTATAATTAAGCCTTGCGAACGTTAGCTGCTTGTGCTCCACGTTGACCTTGCTCAAGGTCAAAAGTCACTTCTTGACCTTCATCTAATGTTTTGAACCCTTCGCCTTGGATAGCTGAGAAATGAACGAATACGTCTTCTCCACCTTCACGTTCGATGAATCCGAAGCCTTTTTCGCCATTAAACCATTTTACTTTACCTTTTTCCATGTTTGTTGCCTCCTAGTGTGTTAGTACACACAATGTATTACTATCCTTGCTCTCAGTGATCATCAAGACGAAAAGTTTTACTAATATTATCCTTTACACCGAACAAAAATAATTCACCTTTAGAATAGCATTTTTTGAATTTGTTTGCAAGGTTACTATATATAAGTCGAATTTTCAGCTTCTCATTAAAGTAAACACTCAATTTAATTTTGTCCAGAATTTAAAAACACAATAAAGTGGTCTTTGGTTGTTATTGTTCAACTAAAGCGCACGATTGCGGAATATCGTATTACTGTATGTTGGATGCACTTTTATTCCTTAAAAGCCCCCAAAGCGGAACAATAAAGGCAAGCCAGTTTATTCAGCTTACCTTTAATCCTATATGATAAAGTATTAAATAACGCAGCTGATTATCCGCGTCTTCCACCTCTACCGCCCTGTTTTGCTCCAGTGTTACGTTTAAGGGTAGACAAAGTCTCTTCACTAGTCTTTAAAAAAAGAGACAGTTTATCTTCAAAATTTTCCTTTGATTTGAAATTGCCTTTTGAACGAAAGTTATTGGAATGGCTATCAACTCTTCCTTGGCCCGGTGGGCGTTGTGAATAAGAAGAGGGTTTTCCTTCGGGTCTATCTATAGCTTTTTTGATGGACAAGGCAGTTTTTCCGTCTTTCTCGCTAATTACTTTTACTTCAATTTGGTCACCTACCTTAAGATGGTCATTAACATCTTTTACATAGCTATCCGCTACCTCACTAATATGCACAAGACCTGTTGAGCCTCCAGGTAATTCTACGAATGCTCCAAAATTAGTGATGCCTGTTACTTTACCTTGTATCTTGCTGCCTACTTCAATTGACATAGAAATAATGTTCCTCCTCAATAATGTTAAAACCACATCATCAATTGTATAACAAATTGAGTGAAATAATATCAATTGGAGTTATTTTCCACTTACTTGTTATAATTCGACCCTTCTAACCAAGTACAACAGCACATTTCTTAATAAGCATTAGTTTCATCGAATTGTTCTTCCGTATTTAATTTTAGAATTTTAAAAATCAACATATTTTTATCAGTAGCCAAATAAAAAAAGCGCTAATCCATATTATAGTAAAGTGCCCGAATGCGGAAGTTCAATTATGTTGTATTTTTGAAGATAAGCATGCGTTTACTTACATAAGGAATTTTAATTCACTTAATAATTAATAATCTTCCCAACCACTTTCTGAATGAACTTGAATTAATTCGGTATTTGATATAAATTCAACTGTTTTTCTATCGAATTTGTACTTAATTACTAATAATTTCATCTTAGCTGAGTCGTATATTGGATGGTCAAACATATAACTTTCCTTAGAATATACTGTGTCTGTTCCATTCCGAATTTCATTGCGTAACCATTCAGTTTTTCTCTCATCATATTTCTCGGCAAGTTTATAGGTTTCACTTACAAGCCGTCTAATTTCTTCTGTGGTTAAAGTTTTAATAATAGTTGACTCTTTTTTCGTCTTTTGAACACCATATTTGTTATACGAACTTTGAATTGCAGGAAAGTTAGCAGCTAAAATAATGACAACTATAACTAATGATACAATAAGACCTTTGTTAATCCCCTTTTTCCTTTCGACATCAGTCATGATTATTAACACGCCTTAATAATAGTCCTAGTTTAAAGATATTAAATGTTAAGGGTGATTAATCCTTTTAGGCAATAAATTACAACTAACCTGCCATATTACTTAATACCTATTATTTCAAAATCTGTTGTTTAACTTAATCCTTTATTTCATAAAAAAGGGTGCTTACCTTATTTCGGATAAGCGCCTTTTCTGGAATACCTAAAATATGATCTCAATCTTAAAATCAACTAATTCTTCTTTCACTCACGCATGCGTTAGTTGCATTACTTCTTATTTTATTTTGCATAGCATTACATTATAATTTCATATAGTGTATTCCAAACTAAACCAGAATTATTATGTTCTTTAATAAACATATCTAAAGAATAATTAGTTAGTATTTCTGCTTTTTCTGCCCCTTGTATATCAGTTAGGAAGAATGCTTTCCTATCAGTTGAACCTAACAATGAACGTTTAATTAAACTATGAACAGCCTTGAAGAGTTCGGGTTTAAACTTAAAACAATCTTCATCATCCGCTTCAAATTCCCAATCTATTAAATCACTTCCGAAGAAAAATGGACTTGAATTTTTCATTTCTAAATTTCCTAAGTGAAGTATCACGCCTTGAAACTGATCTAAATGGTGTTGGAACAAACCTCTGTGACTTTCCAAATCAAAATCTTGTCTTATCCAAAATGGATATTTATTTTTTGGTACTTTCAATCTTTTTTTTCTTTTAATTGAAACAATTTCTATTGTAGGCATTCACAACCTCCAGTAATTCTATTTAAATTTTTTAGTCAATTAATGCATATTATATCATTCCTAATTCAACTAAACTGCCATTATGTTGAATAAGAAAATCAACAGTAGTCTTTACACAGCCTAAAAAAAAGACCCCTAAAAAAGTGGTCTCAAATATACTTCCGATGAATATTCTTCCCATCATAACTAAACAAGACTGACTTATTCTCAATATTCGTCTCTAAATGAACCCCTCTACCCCACAACTGATGAATATAAGGCATTACCTTTTCAACATACTTCACATCAAGTTCCATATGTTCATAGGAATGCTTCAAATAAAGCTCACCATTTTTTAAATAATCACCCTCTTGAACTACAATATAAGGAAATCCACCATTTACCCGACTAACTACAAGTTGGTCTCTTACATTTTCCCATGCCTTATCCGTGACTTTATATTCCTTCCCTTGTCGCTGGAATAAATACATATCTTCACGCATGACAAGATCTTTCGTTAAGTAGTTTCGAATAAATGAACTATCAGACTCTAATTCTCGTACTTCGAACATTTTTTCTCGACCGCTACCAGGTTTTACACCTAACTCTCTCATTTCTTTGCTTGGGTTATCATATCGTTCTTCAATATCTTCAAACATTCTTAGTCCTAAGTAATACGGGTTAATACTTGTTTTCGATGGCTGAACTACTCCTGCATTAAGCTTTGCGTATTCAATCGCTTCATTTGAGTCGAGATTTAGTTCTCGCATGATGCGGATGTGCCAGTAACTTGCCCAGCCTTCATTCATAATTTTCGTTTCAAGCTGTGGCCAGAAATAAAGCATTTCTTCTCGTAACATTGTCAAGATGTCACGTTGCCATTCTTCTAATTCTCTGGAGTACTCTTCGATAAATAATAGGATATCTTTTTCGGGTTGAGGTGGGAATTGTTTACGTTTAATTGGGATCAGGTTTGAATCATTTTTCTTTTCTTTACTTTGATCCATATTCCATAAATCATCGTATGGTGTTACTCTTTTTTTCTCTTTAATTGGGAAATCAGTTTCTAAATCATAAGCCAGTTTTGGTCGCATTAATGATGGATCAATATGCTCTTGAATTGAAAGTACTGCATCTAGGAAATTTTCTACTTCTTGCTTACCGTATATATGTTCATAGTGTTTAATTCGTTCAGCAGTAGCTGCCATACTTTCAACCATATCTCTCTTCGTGTTGGAGAAACGAATATTATTTTTAAAGAAGTCACAATGAGCTAAAACGTGTGCAACGATTAATTTATTTTGAACGAGAGAGTTTGTATCTAATAAAAATGCATAACATGGATCAGAGTTGATTACCAATTCATAAATTTTGCTTAGCCCTAAATCGTAATGAAGCTTCATTTTATAAAACTGTTTTCCAAAGCTCCAGTGGGAGAATCTTGTAGGCATACCGTAAGCGCCAAATGTATAAATGATATCTGCAGGACAGATTTCATAGCGCATTGGGTAAAAGTCTAGCCCAAATCCTCTCGCAATCTCTGTAATTTCGTCAATAGCATATTCCAACGCTCTATAATCACTCGCCTTCATCACACTCTCCTCCTGTCTCTTCTTATATTATTCTATGAACTGAAAATTGAATTAATGTAAAAATAGTCATATCCAAACTATATTCATTTGTCTAATTCGAAATTTTTCAAAAAAAAACATAAACACAAAAAAACGTATGAAAAAAATTCATACGGTAGTTCATTTTATTTGTGCAATGCGATTGATATAACTTCATTTTTTGAATTATTTTTTTGATTAAGAAAATCTAATGTAGTTTGGTGTACATAATTTTACCAGATTGCATATTATTTTAATCTTATTATCCCTGTTTCAAATAAAAGTATACTTAAGTATTGGAAAAGATTTTTCTGTAGGGGGAGAAGTCAGATTAAATCAATAGTAGCAATTAAATACCAGGGATCGCAATTTAACTCCAAGGTAAATGCAAAAATAACAGTAATCAATATATTTTGGGACAATTTCATCCTATTTTGAGTTCCATTTAACTAAATTTAAGCTTATTTTTGTAAATTGATCAAAACCAATAAAGTATTTCTAAAATACGAAAAATCACAACACTATTTTCCTGTTTTCCCTATCGTTCCAGCACTTAACCATCCTTTTTTTACCTAACCTCTACCGTAACCTTTTGTTAAATTCTCTCATGGCTAATTAATTTTTTTCGCCATAAACTATGTGTACCCTCTAAAAAGGAGGTTCACAATGCAAGTACAATCCGATTATGATTTAGCATTGTATTACACTTATTGTTGTCAATGGGATAAGCTTCTCGTGTTAATGGTAAATACGAAAGACGAGCTTTTTTCAAAGCGTATCGAACATTTTCTACATGCCTTTAAATACGAGAGGGACTTAGCGGTCATTGATGAAAAACTAAAAGGTATGTTCCAACATATTGAGCATGCCACTAGGGAAGAAAGCGCCGAGGAACAATCTTTTATCTCATCATTAGAGCTTTAACTAAAAATAAATGAAAAGAGCGACTAAATAGTCGCTCTTTTTTTAGACTAATACTTCAATTTTTTCCATAAATGCTTGTTGTAAACTATCCAATTTTTGGATGCTATCTTGACGAGATTGTCCAACAATTCCGAAGTAGAACTTGATTTTTGGTTCGGTTCCAGATGGACGTAAGCATACCCATGAACCGTCTTCAAGTTGATACTTTAATACATTTGATTTAGGTAGAAGTATTTGTTCTTTTTCTCCTGATTCTAAAGTCGTTTTCTCTTGAAGTTTATAGTCTTCAACTGTAACAACTTTTAGACCATTTATATCAACAGGAGGGTTTTGACGGTAATTTGTTAAAATCGACTGGATTTTTTCTGTACCTTCAATCCCTTTTAATGTTAATGATTTTAGTCCTTCTAAGTAATAGCCATATTGCTCATATAGGCTATTTAGTCCTTCATATAAAGTCATACCTTTTGTTTTGTAATAAGTAGCTATTTCTGCAGCAAGTACTGTTGCTTGGATTGCGTCTTTATCACGAACAAATGGTTTAATTAAATAACCATAGCTTTCTTCATAACCAAATAAGAATGAGTATTCGTTCGTTTGCTCATATTCTTTAATTTTTTCACCAATAAACTTAAATCCAGTAAGTGTATCGATTGTTTTAACACCGAATTTTGATGCGATTACTTGACCAAATTCAGATGTAACGATTGTTTTAAGTAATAGAGCATTTGAAGGTACTTCTTGTTGGCTTAATAAATAGTGAAGCATTAATGCTCCTGTTTGATTTCCAGTTAGGACTACATATTCGCCATTTTCATTTTTCGTAGCGATTCCTAAACGATCAGCATCAGGGTCAGTTGCAATTAAAACATCTGCATCAATCTCTTTGCCGTAACGAATTGCATATTCAAATGCTGCGTGTTCTTCAGGATTCGGTGATTTTACAGTTGTAAAATTCGGATCTGCTTTTGCTTGTTCCTCAACAATTGTTACATTTTCAAAGCCAACTGCTTTTAATGACATCGTTGCAGGTAGTAGTGCTGTGCCATGTAATGGAGTAAAGACAATTTTTAAATCCTTACCATGTTCTTGAACTAAATCGTTGTTAACAACAACAGTTTTTAGTTGCTCTACATATAATTTATCCATTTCTTTATCTAATCTATGTATTAAGCCTTTTTCAACTAAGTCTTTTTCAGAAGCTACTTCAATTTCTAACTCATTTTCAAATGAATTAACGTATTCAATTACTTGATCAGCAGCAGCTGGAGGTAATTGACCACCGTCATCACCATAAACTTTAAATCCATTATATTCAGGTGGATTATGACTTGCCGTAATGACAATTCCACCGAAGCAGTTTAACTCACGTACTGCAAATGATAATTCCGGTGTAGGACGTAACTCATTGAATACATACGCCTTAATACCATGTGTCGCAAGTGTTTTTGCTGCTTCCATTGCAAACTCAGGACTTTTATGACGAGAATCGAAAGCAATTGCAACTCCACGGTTTTTTGCTTCTTCTCCAAAGCTTTCAATATATTTTGCAAAACCAGAAGATGCTTTACGAATAGTATAGATGTTCATACGATTCGTTCCAGGTCCGATTTCTCCGCGCATTCCACCAGTTCCAAATTCTAAATTTTGATAGAAGCTTTCCTTAAGTATAAGGTGATTATTCTCAAGATTAATTAATTGCTCTTTAAGTTCTTGATCTAATGTCGGTGATTGAATCCATTTTTCATAAGTTGTTTCCCAATTCATTTTGTTCTCCTCCTATACTTAATCAGAGTTCAGATTCGATAAAAGTCTTACGAACTCCTTCTATATAACAAAAGTTTACAATATTCTCACTAAAATTTCTATAAATGCACTATTTTAAATCTGAATGAGATTGAAAAGTATGTAGAAAATACAACTAAAGGAGGGTGAGTTCATGCCAGAAATTAGATGTAGTGTTGCCAATTGTAATTTTTGGGGGCAGGGAAACTTTTGCCAAGCAGACTCAATTCTTGTTCAAACCGAAGCATACGAATACTCAAATGACTTTGATTCAACGATTCAAAATGCAGTCTTAGACGGTGAGATAACTAGTTCTGCTGTACATAGTGGTGAAACCTGCTGTCACACGTTTCGACCTAAATATTAATGAAATGGTGCCATTTACATTTTTTGTATATGGCACCATTTTATTAATTTATCCGTTCACAATTACTCCACCATTAACATGAATGATTTGACCTGTAATAAAGGAAGCTTCATTGCTTGCTAAATAAAGATATGCTGGTGCAAGCTCTACTGGTTGTCCAGCTCGTTTCATTGGAGTTGTGCTACCAAACTTTGCTACTTCTTGTTCGTCAAAACTTGCTGGAATCAATGGTGTCCATATCGGCCCGGGAGCTACACCATTAACACGAATTCCCTTTTGAGCAAGATTTGTAGAAAGTGAACGAGTAAATGTGACAATCGCTCCTTTTGTTGCAGAGTAATCCAATAATTGATCATGTCCTTTATAAGCAGTTATTGAAGCAGTATTTATAATAGAGTCTCCTTGCTTCATATGTGGTAGGCAAGCTTTTGATAAAAAGAACATTGAAAAAATATTCGTTTCAAATGTTCTTTTTAATTGCTCTTCAGTAATGTCTTCCAAATTCTTTTGTGGATATTGAACAGCAGCATTGTTCACTAAAATGTTAATTTTTCCGAAGGTTTGAATTGCATTTTGAACGACTTGTTTACAAACTTCCTCTGTTCGAATGTCACATCTCATTATTTCACAATTTCCACCAATATCATTTATAAATTTCTTTGTATCTTGTGCATCAACATCCTCATCGAAATACGGAATAAAAACTGATGCCCCTTCTTTCGCAAAAAGTATTGCAACAGCTTTTCCAATTCCACTATCTCCACCAGTAATAATGGCTACTTTTCCCTTTAATTTACCACTTGGTGTGTAATTTGGATCATCTGAAATAGGTATTGGCGTCATTTCCTTTTCGATACCTGGTTGCTTATTTTGATGTTGCGGATTAAATTTAGTCGGAAACTGTTTCTGATTCATTTACTACATCCTCCTTTTAAATAATTCAGATTTAGCATACCCAAATCGTACTTTTAGGAATACTAAACATAATTAAATTTGATAAAAGAAGTTAATCAAATAAAAAAACTTGCACTTTTACAATAAAACGAATATTATTAATAACTGTTGAGTTTATCATTCGTATTTTACAAGGAGATCTATTATGTTTAA
>NZ_NTZO01000106.1 GCF_002559405.1 Bacillus sp. AFS001701
AACAAATTGTGATATTTTTATAAACTTTTGTAAATTTAAATTAACAGTTGTTACGCCTCATTTTCTCCAATTAAACAGAATAACGTGTTGTAATACAAAACTCACCTTGAAATAATATACCTGCTCCGAATCGGAATAACGGCTTGTATTACATCAAATCTTCTAATTGTAAATGCCAAACTAGATCCTAATGTTACAACCTCAGAATTAACCGTGCCTCCTGCAGAGTTTAAAAATACAATTTGTATTGGTGATGCAATTGAACCTACTTCATACTTAACAAAACCAGTTCCTATAATATTTTGGTTAATATTATTTTTAAAAAGTGGAATTGTAACGGTTGTTGTATCTCCTACTGCTTGCCATGGTGTACATACCTGGTCTTGAACAAAAATCTTTTCAGGACAACAAGTTAATGTAGATGTTGAACAATTACATGATGATGCCATTTATGGTTACTTCCTTTCTTTCAATAAAATGAATCATTATCATATTGTAATCAAAGTGTCCTGAACATGCTTGTACATTTGTCATAAAAAAAGGAATCTATCACACATAACTAGGTGATAGTTTTAGCATTTAAAAGATAGATAAAAAAATGAATGTTATATGCAAAATTACAAAATATACGATAAAAAGAAAATTCTTATTTCATAACTTGGAAATACTTTGTATATAACTTAGTTACTAAATGTTTCATCAAACGCTGAATTCTAGTATAATAGATAAGATGTAAAAATTTGTTTATGATCTTTGATTAAGAAAGGACTTTATAATAGATGGCAAATAAAGAATTAATTAATCAGGTTGCTAAACGCCGTATTTTTGGGATCATCTCTCACCCGGATGCTGGTAAAACAACTTTAACTGAAAAATTACTACTTCATGGTGGAGCAATTCGTGAAGCTGGTACTGTAAAAGCTCAAAAAAATTCAAAATATGCAAAATCTGACTGGATGGAAATCGAGAAGCAACGTGGAATTTCTGTTACTTCTTCTGTTATGCAGTTTGAATACGATGAAAAAATGGTATCAATTATGGATACTCCTGGTCATAATGATTTTGGTGAAGATACATATCGTGTACTAACTTCTGTTGACTCTGCAGTCATGGTAATTGATGCTGCAAAAGGTATTGAGGCACAAACTAAGAAACTTTTCCAAGTTTGTCGTTTACGTGGTATTCCTATTTTTACCTTTATGAATAAATTAGACCGCCAAGCTAAAGATCCATTAGAATTAATGGAAGAACTAGAAGAAGTTCTAGGTATGCCTTCTGTTGCCGTTACTTGGCCAATCGGTAGTGGAATGCAATTTGAAGGTGTTTATGATCGATTAGAAAATGAAGTTCATCTTTTCCGTAAAGATGAAGTGATTAAACTTGGTCAAGATGGCGTTCATGGTCCTGAATTAGAAGCACATTTAGAGCCTTCAAATTTAGAAAATTTACGAGATGAAGTTGATCTTTTAGAAGGTGCAGGAAATGAATTCAATATAGACTTAGTTCGAGCTGGGGAACTTACTCCTGTTTTCTTCGGTACAGCTTTAGTCGATTTTGGGGTAACACCATTCCTAAATCATTTCTTAGATATGTCACCTGCACCAGGACCTCGTAAAACAATTAATGGTGAAGTTAATCCAACTGATGAAGTATTTAGTGGTTTTATATTTAAGATTCAAGCGAATATGAATCCTGCTCACCGTGACCGTATTGCCTTTCTACGAATTTGTTCTGGCGTATTTGAACGTGGAATGAACGTTATGCTTTCTCGTACAGGAAAACAAATTAAATTAAGTCAATCAACTCAATTGATGGCAAATGATCGAGAAACGATAGACCGTGCATATGCTGGTGACGTAATTGGTATATATGATTCAGGTACTTATCAAATCGGGGATACAATTACAACTAGCAAACAAAAATTATTCTTTGAGCCATTACCTACTTTCCCACCTGAGTTATTCTTACGAGTTAGTCCAGTTAACTCATTAAAATCTAAGCACTTCCATAAAGGTGTTGAGCAATTAGCTCAAGAAGGTGCAATTCAAGTTTATAAAAATGAATTTAATGAGGTCATTTTAGGTGCTGTGGGTCAACTTCAATTTGAAGTATTTGAATACCGTCTAAAAAATGAATATGGATCTGATATCCGTAAAGACCATGTTGATTACAATATTGCTCGATGGGTTAAAACTGATGACGTAAAAGGACTTAAGAAATATCAAGATATGCGTAACATGCTAGTATATGACCGTTTCGAACGTCCTCTATTCTTATTTGCAAATGAATTTACGTTCAATCGATTTAAAGAACGACATGAGGAATTAGAATTAGTTGAAGCTCTTGATGTTAACAATGAAATACAAGTTGATTAATTGACGTAGAAGACCGATTTTTTCGGTCTTTTTTTGTTGGTTTTTGACGAGGTTCTTCTCACCTATTTTATAAGTGCGCTTTTCTACGTTTTAAAGGATAATTAATGAACTAGTCGAATAGTATGGGATATATGGAAAATATTAGGAGGCTTAAGATGAAAAGAACGATTAGAGGTATCTACTTAGGGACCGCAATCGCTACCGGATTAATGGTCTTTAGTGGCTGCTCGAATTCAACTGAATCGCATGAAGCTACAGGTAAAGCCGTTATCATAACGAAGGCAGAGTTCGATAAGATTCAAAACGGTATGACATCGAAGCAAGTATTCGAAATTATAGGCGGTAAAGGCGAGGTAATGAGCGAAGCTGGCGAGAAAGATAAGCCAGGATATACGATTCTTTATACATATAACGGTAAAGGATCAACGGGAGCTAACGCTAACTTTACGTTCCAAGACGATAAGTTAATGGCGAAGGCTCAATTCGGATTAAAATAATTAGTGAATTGCGCCTTAATTGGCGTCTTT
>NZ_NTZO01000107.1 GCF_002559405.1 Bacillus sp. AFS001701
ACATATATATATATATACTGATAAAGAAAAATCGCCAATTGGCGAGCCTTTAGGTAAAGACAGAGAGAATATAGCACTTATATTTAATACCTAAAATTGAAAAATACGTCAATTTTTCTTCTAGGCTACCAATTTATACAATTCTTAATGGTAAAAAGATTAAGAGCTGTATCGTTTGGAAAAAATGGTAAAGAGATAATAGTTGAAATTTTTCATGAAAGGAATATAATAATAGTCAAAGATAGTCAAAGTCAGTAAAGGTGGTAAATAGATGAAGAATATATCAGATATTATTGAACAATATCTAATGCACTACTTTGACATATCTGATAAAGATTATGTCGAGATAAAAAGAAGTGAAATAGCAAATAAATTTGATTGTGTACCTTCTCAAATAAATTATGTAATTAATACTAGATTCACATTAGAAAGAGGATATGTAGTAGAAAGTAAACGCGGTGGTGGCGGGTATATTCGAATTATTAAAGTGCAATTTCATGATAAAGCGAGCGTGATTGATCAAATATTAAGTAGTTTTACTAACAATATTGCACAGTCTAGCTCGGAGGACTATATTCGTCTACTACTAGAAAAAAATGTAATTACAGGGCGAGAAGCAAAAATGATGTTAAGTGTATTAGATCGTTCAGTAATAATGGTTAATTTGCCTTATCGAGACGAGTTAAGGGCAAGAATGTTTAAGGCAATGCTAAGAAGCTTAAAGTATAAATAGAATATGGAGGTTGCCCATAATGATTTGTCAAGAATGTCAAGAACGTCCGGCAACATTACACTATTCTAAAATTATTAATGGTGAGAAAACAGATATTCACTTATGTGAGAAATGCGCAAATGAATCGAACAATAAACATATTTTTTCTGAAATAGGTGGTTATTCTGTAAATGATTTGTTAGCTGGATTGTTTAAAGGTAATACTGGTATTTATGAAATGAAGAAAAATAAATTTCATCAAGATTCCCAAATTGAATGTCCTAGATGTAAGATGACTTTTCAAAAGTTTACTAAAATTGGACGTTTAGGTTGTTCTACTTGTTATGAAACATTTAGGGATCAGATGAAACCAATTGTTAAAAGAATTCATAGCGGTAATGTATCGCATACAGGGAAAATACCTCAAAAGATTAATGGGGCAATCTCCTTGAAAAGGAAGTTACAAGACTTGAAATCTCAAATGAAAAATTTTATTGATAAAGAAGATTTTGAGCAAGCAATTAAGATCCGGGATGAAATTCGTGAAATTGAGCAAGATTTACAAACCCTTCAAAAGGAGGTGGAGTAAATTACATGTCTATTAATCGAATTATTAATGAGGCCATCAGTCCATGGATGAAACAAGAAGGTCCAGATGATGATATCGTTTTAAGTAGTCGTATTAGATTAGCTAGAAATTTCAGTGCATATTTGTATCCAGCTTTACTTAGTCAAGACAAGGCTAAAGAAATTTGTCATTTAGTTAAACATTATTTTGAAGGTAGTACAGCTTTACCAAACGGACCTTTTGAATATATTGAAATTAATAAGTTAGAACCAGTAGAGAAAAGAGTATTAATTGAAAAACACTTAATAAGTCCTAATTTAGTTCAAGAGTCGGTACATGGTGCATGTATATTATCTCAGGATGAACAAATTAGTATTATGATCAATGAAGAAGACCATTTAAGAATTCAAGCTCTATTTCCAGGTTTACAACTTAGAGAGGCACATACTCAAGCGAATCATATTGATAATTATATAGAGAGTCAGCTTGAATATGCTTTTGATGAAACAATTGGTTATTTAACCAGCTGTCCTACTAATGTTGGTACCGGATTAAGGGCCTCAGTGATGATGCATCTTCCAGCACTAGTCATCACGAAACAATTTAACCGTTTAATTCCTACTATTAATCAACTCGGTTTAGTAGTAAGAGGAATTTATGGTGAAGGTAGCGAAGCATTAGGTAATATCTTTCAGATTTCGAATCAAATAACTTTAGGGAAATCTGAAGAAGAAATAATTGAAGATTTAACGACAATTGTCCAACAACTGATCAAACACGAGAAATCAGCTAGAGACGCACTTGCCAGAACTTCTTTAATTCTTTTAGAAGATCGAGTCTTTCGTTCTTTAGGTACATTGAAATACGGAAGAATAATAGAAACAAAGGAAAGTGCTAAGTGTTTATCAGATGTACAATTAGGGATTGATTTAGGTTTAATTGAAGGTTTATCTAAAAACTTTTTACATGAATTAATGATATTAACTCAACCAGGTATTTTACAACAGTATGTCGGTGATCAGCTTACTCCTGAAGAAAGGGATATTAAAAGAGCATCACTAATACGCGAAAGACTATCTAATAAAAATAACTAATTATATGGGAGGAACCAATTATGATGTTTGGTCGATTTACAGAACGTGCTCAAAAAGTATTAGCTCTTTCTCAAGAAGAGGCAATCCGAATTGGACACTCAAATATAGGTACAGAACATATTTTACTAGGACTTGTTCGAGAAGGAGAAGGGATTGCTGCTAAAGCATTACTTGCACTTGGATTAAGCCCAGAGAAAGTACAACAAGAAGTAGAAACATTAATAGGACGTGGCCAAGGAGTTGCTCAAACAGTACACTACACTCCTAGAGCTAAAAAAGTGATTGAATTATCAATGGATGAGGCTCGTAAATTAGGGCATTCATATGTAGGAACAGAACACATCCTTTTAGGATTAATTCGAGAAGGAGAAGGTGTAGCAGCAAGAGTATTAAATAATCTTGGTGTTAGCTTAAATAAAGCTCGTCAACAAGTTCTTCAATTATTAGGTAGCAATGAAAGCTCGTCTAATCATCAAAATGGATCTGCTAATCAAGCAAACACACCGACATTAGACAGCTTAGCTCGTGATTTAACAGTATCGGCTAGAGAGGGTCGCTTAGATCCAGTAATCGGACGTGGTAAAGAAATTCAGCGAGTAATTGAAGTGTTAAGCCGACGCACTAAGAATAATCCAGTTTTAATTGGTGAGCCTGGTGTAGGTAAAACAGCTATTGCAGAAGGATTAGCTCAACAAATTGTTAATAATGAAGTACCAGAAATTTTAAGAGATAAACGAGTAATGACACTTGATATGGGTACTGTCGTAGCTGGTACTAAGTACCGTGGTGAATTTGAAGATCGTCTGAAAAAAGTAATGGACGAAATTCGTCAAGCTGGTAATATTATTCTTTTCATTGATGAACTTCATACATTAATTGGTGCAGGTGGAGCGGAAGGTGCAATCGATGCATCTAACATCTTAAAGCCATCATTAGCACGTGGTGAACTACAATGCATCGGTGCAACAACAATTGATGAATACCGTAAATATATCGAAAAAGATGCTGCGTTAGAGCGTCGTTTCCAACCAATTCAAGTTGATCAGCCGAGTGTAGAGGAGTCAATTCAAATTCTACAAGGCTTACGTGACCGTTATGAGGCACATCATAGGGTATCAATTTCTGATCAGGCAATTATTGAAGCTGTAAAACTATCTGATCGATATATTACAGACCGTTTCTTACCGGATAAAGCAATTGATGTTATTGATGAGGCAGGCTCTAAAGTACGACTACGTAGCTTTACAACACCGCCAAATTTAAAAGAATTAGAATTAAAATTAGAGGAAGTTCGTAAAGAGAAAGATGCAGCTGTTCAAAGTCAAGAATTTGAAAAAGCAGCATCATTAAGAGACTCAGAACAAAGATTACGTGAACAATTAGAAGATACGAAACGTCAATGGAAAGAGAAACAAGGTAAAGAAAACTCTGAAGTAACTGTAGAGGATATAGCGAATGTTGTATCATCTTGGACGAATATTCCAGTTACAAAACTTGCTCAAACAGAGGCAGATAAACTGTTAAATATGGAAAGTGTTCTTCATAAACGAGTAATTGGTCAAGAAGAAGCAGTAGTAGCAGTTTCTAAAGCTGTAAGACGTGCAAGAGCTGGATTAAAAGATCCAAAACGTCCAATTGGTTCATTTATTTTCTTAGGTCCTACAGGGGTAGGTAAAACAGAGTTGGCTCGAGCGTTAGCTGAAACAATTTTCGGCGATGAAGATGCGATGATTCGTATTGATATGTCGGAGTATATGGAAAAACACGCAACATCTCGTTTAGTAGGAGCACCTCCAGGATATGTAGGATATGATGAAGGTGGTCAATTGACTGAGAAAGTAAGACGTAAACCTTATTCAGTAATTCTATTAGATGAAATTGAGAAAGCTCATCCAGACGTATTTAATATCCTACTTCAAGTATTAGAAGACGGTCGATTAACTGATTCAAAAGGCCGCACAGTTGATTTTAGAAATACACTTGTTATTATGACATCAAACGTTGGAGCGAGTGCTTTAAAAACAAATAAATATGTTGGATTCAATATTAACGATGGAGAAAAAGATTACAAAGATATGAAAGGAAAAGTATTGGAGGAACTGAAAAAAGCATTCCGTCCTGAATTCCTAAACCGTATCGATGAAACAATCGTCTTCCATTCATTAGAGAAGAAACATATTAAAGAAATTGTTCACCTAATGGTTAACAGCTTAACGAAGCGTTTAAAAGAACAAGAAATTGAACTAGAATTATCAGATGCAGCAATTGATAAAATTTCAGATGAAGGATTCGATGCTGAATACGGAGCTCGTCCATTAAGAAGAGCAATTCAAAAACAAGTAGAGGATCGTTTATCCGAAGAATTATTAAAAGGTAATGTTGAAAAAGGCCGAAAAGTTATTCTTGATGTAAAGGATAATGAATATTTGATTAGAACAGCGGCTGAAACTGTAAATCAATAAGCAATTACAAAGTTCATACCTTTTATGAAGGATAATTGAACAAATTAATTGTAAAGTTATCTAATTTGTGAAAAAGGGCGTGAAGCCCTTTTTCTTATATCAAAAAAGCGTTAGGATAGACTTAGAATACATACTCTATTAATATAGAAAATCATAGTAACAAAAGAGGTACTATACATATGGCTAAAAAAAATAAAACGAAATTCGTTTGTCAGTCTTGTGGATATGAATCAGTTAAGTGGATTGGAAAGTGTCCTGCATGTAACGAGTGGAATACAATGGTTGAGTTTATAGAACAGCCTGCTAGTTCAAGAAGGCTAACATTTAATACAAACGCAACAGTAGAAGGAACGAAACCAATTTCAATCATGGAAGTGGAAATTGGCACTGAAACTCGTATCGAAACCTCATTCGATGAGTTTAACCGGGTTTTAGGTGGCGGTATCGTTTTAGGTTCGTTGGTGTTAATTGGTGGTGACCCGGGAATTGGTAAGTCGACAATGCTCTTACAGGTTTCCTCACAATTGGCTAAAAAGGACCATAAAGTTTTATATGTTTCAGGTGAAGAATCTCAGAAGCAAATAAAATTAAGAGCAGAACGACTAGGTGTCGCTACACAAAACTTATATGTTTTATCCGAGACAGATTTGTCTTATATTGCTCGATATATGGATGAGATGTCACCTGATTTTGTTGTAATTGATTCGATTCAAACAATCTATTTACAAGAAGTAACATCTGCTCCTGGTAGTGTTTCACAAGTACGAGAGTGTACTTCAGAATTAATGAAAATCGCGAAAACAAAAGGTATCCCAATCTTTATAGTAGGGCATGTGACAAAAGAGGGATCAATTGCTGGCCCACGTTTACTGGAACATATGGTAGATGCAGTATTATATTTTGAGGGTGAAAGACATCATACATATCGAATATTAAGGGCAGTTAAAAATCGTTTTGGATCTACTAATGAAACTGGTATTTTTGAGATGAAAGAGTTAGGATTAGTGGAAGTGCTGAATCCATCTGAAATATTCTTAGAAGAGAGACCTTATGGAGTAGCAGGTTCAACTGTTGTTGCTTCTATGGAAGGTACTAGACCTGTATTAGTTGAACTACAAGCACTTGTCTCTCCAACGAGCTTTGGAAATGCAAGACGAATGGCAACTGGTATAGATCATAATAGAGTATCGTTAATTATGGCTGTATTAGAAAAGAGAATGGGCCTTTTATTACAAAATCAAGATGCTTATTTAAAGGTTGCCGGAGGACTGAAGTTAGATGAGCCAGCGGTGGACTTAGCTGTTGCGGTAAGTATAGCATCAAGCTTTCAAGATAAACCTACTAATCCAACAGATGTAGTAATAGGTGAGATCGGTTTAACAGGAGAAGTTCGAAGGGTATCAAGAATAGAGCAAAGAGTACAAGAAGCAGCTAAACTTGGATTTAAAAGAGCAATAATTCCATCAAAAAATATTGGAGGATGGAGTTTTCCTGAAGGAATGGAAATAATAGGTATTAATACAGTACATGAAGCATTAAAATACGTGTTAGGAGGGTAGAGATGGAGGATCAAAAACAAAAAGCTAAATCAATGTTACCAGTTTTAGAAATGATTGCTCCAGGTACACCATTGCGTGATGGCATTGATAATGTACTTAGAGCACAGACTGGTGGATTAATTGTACTTGGCTTTAATGATGAAACAAAAGAAATGGTCGATGGTGGTTTTCATATTAATGACCCTTTCTCTCCAGCTAGCTTATATGAATTAGCAAAAATGGATGGAGCACTCATTTTAAATGAAACAGGGTCAAAAATCCTGTTAGCAAATGCACAATTAATACCAGATCAATCAATCTTTACAAAAGAAACTGGTATGCGTCATCGAACTGCAGAACGAGTATCAAGACAGACAGGAAACTTAGTAATTGCTATTTCGCAAAGGCGTAATGTTATTACCTTATATAAAGGTAATTTGCGCTATACACTGCGAGATATTGGCGTAATTTTAACAAAAGCTAATCAGGCGATTCAGACTCTTGAAAAATATAAAATTGTGTGGAATCAAGGGATTACCTCACTTAGTATTTTAGAATTTGAAGAGCTAGTTACATTATTTGAAGTTGTAAATGTTTTACATAGTGTTGAAATGGTTCTTCGAATTAAAAATGAAATTAATAACTATGTAATTGAGCTTGGTGATGAGGGACGACTGATTGAATTACAGTTAATTGAGATTATTTCGGACCTTGAGGAGGAGGCATTACTTTTAATAAAGGATTATCATTATAGTAAGGAACAAGATCCTAAAAGTATTTTGCAAAAACTCCAAGAACTGGCAAATGAAGAATTGTTAGAGGATCATGCCATTATTAAATTGCTAGGTTATCCGAATAACACAAATCTTGAGGAAATGGTAGAGCCTAGAGGCTATCGTATGTTAATGAAAATCTCTAGACTTCCGCCGCTAGTGATTGAAAATTTAACACAGCGATTTAAGCACCTTAAAGGGATCTACAAAGCTACTCTTGCTGAGTTAGATGATGTTGATGGAATTGGTGAAATTCGTGCAAAAAAAATCAAAGAAGGATTAAAACGAATTCAGGAGCAACTGTATATCAATAGACATAACTAAGTTATTTCGTCTAAGATAGAGTTATTATTTATTTAAAGGAGGTGGCGAATTGATAAAGAGGATCGTTCAAGTTATTTATATTTTTGTCGGAAGTACTTTAGGTTTAGTACTTTTTCCACTATTAGATAAACTGTTAAAAACAGAGTTACCTAATATTTTGCATAATTCTTATGTGCAAGCTTTAAGTGGAGCAGTGATCTTTTTTATTTTATCGCTTTGGTTAGTTGATCCAACAGTAACGTTTATCAAGTATATTGAGGAGAAATTATTAAAAGCTCCTATTTCAATGATTTTGTTTGGTAGTTTAGGACTTGTTTTTGGACTTATTCTGGCATTTCTTATTTCATTGCCAATTGACTCAATTAGATTACAGTATGTTTCATCAATTATTCAAATAGTTGTTACGATTTTATTAGGATATTTAGGTTTTCAAGTTGGGATTAAAAAGAGAGAAGAATTATTGAGTTTATTTACTTTATCTTCAAAGGCCAAGAAAAAGGCTGCTGAAGAGCAAGATGCATCATTCGATATTCCAGTTAAAATTTTAGATACTAGTGTAATCATTGATGGTCGTATTGCTGATATATGCCAAACTGGATTCATAGAAGGAACAATTGTGATTCCACAATTTGTATTAGCAGAATTACAATATATAGCTGATTCCTCAGATACGTTAAAACGAAATAGAGGTCGAAGAGGATTAGATATTCTAAACAGAATTCAAAAAGAGCTAGCTATGAAAGTTGAAATCTACGAAGGGGATTTTGAAGATGTCCCTGAAGTAGATGCTAAATTAGTAAAGCTTACTAAATTAAAAAATGGTATTTTAGTGACAAATGACTTTAATTTAAATAAAGTAAGTGAACTTCAGCAAATTAAAGTTTGGAATATTAACGATCTAGCAAATGCAATTAAACCAGTAGTATTACCTGGGGAAGTATTAACTGCTTTTGTAGTAAAAGAAGGTAAAGAAAAATTACAAGGTGTTGCATATTTAGACGATGGTACAATGATCGTTGTAGAAGACGGTAAAGAATCAATTGGTAAACGAGTAGAGACAGTCGTTACGAGCGTGCTACAAACTTCTGCTGGTCGTATGATTTTTGCAAAAGTAAAGTAGGTTAGAGGGGTATACGTAAAATGCAATATAAGGTCATCATTCCAGCAGCGGGTTCTGGCTCTCGAATGGGTGCAGGCTATAATAAATTATTTCTAAAAATAATTAGCTCACCAATTATTGAATTAACTTTAAAAGTATTTGGCGAAGATCATCGTTGCAATGAGATTATCTTACCGATTAAAGAATCTGAAAAACAGTTCTTTGAAACTTTAAATTTGCCAAGCTTTATTCAAAATAAAATAACCTATGTAAAAGGTGGAGCAGAAAGACAAGAAAGTGTTTATAATGGTTTAGTTTCAATTAAGGATACTGAAAGTTTTATTTTAGTACACGATGGGGCGAGACCTTTTGTAACAAATGCAGTGATTGAGCGGATTCTAGAAAAGATGAATGAACATGAGGCAGTCATCTGTGCTGTTCCAATAAAAGATACAATAAAGAAAGTTATTGATCAAGAAGTCGTTGAAACAATTGATCGTTCTACACTTTGGGGAGTACAGACTCCCCAAGCTTTTACATACAAATGCTTAATAGAAGCACATCAAAAAGCAATCGAAAATGGTTATTTAGGAACTGATGATGCTAGCTTAGTTGAATGGAACGGAAGTAAAGTTTTTGTAGTAAATGGAGATTATAACAATATTAAAGTAACAACTAAAGAAGATTTGTTTTTTGCTGAAACAATCTATGAACAATATAGAGGTTAGAAGGTGTTTACATGTTTAGAATTGGACAAGGGTTTGATGTTCACGCTTTTGCGGAAAATCGCCCGTTAATTATTGGTGGAATTGAAATCCCATACGAATTAGGTTTATTAGGTCATTCTGATGCCGATGTTCTTCTTCATACAATATCGGATGCATTACTAGGGGCTATTGGTGAAGGAGATATAGGTAGACATTTCCCGGATACGGATCCAGCTTTTAAAGATGCTGATTCAGCAAAACTACTTCAACACGTATTTCATATTGTTAAGGATAAAGGCTATGAGTTAGTTAACGCGGATTGTACGATTATTGCTCAAGCGCCTAAAATGGCACCATATATCCAAGTAATGAGAGAGCGAATTGCAGAACTGCTTGAAACGACATCTGATTGTATTAATGTTAAAGCAACAACAACTGAAAAATTAGGTTTTACAGGAAGAAAAGAAGGAATTGCATCCCAAGCGGTTGTATTGTTACAAAAGAAGGCTTAAACTAATAAAGTATATTAATTATTCAGTGGAGAGTGTCTATAAATGTCAAATAGAGTAAGAGTTCGTTATGCCCCTAGTCCGACAGGTCATTTACATATTGGAAATGCACGTACAGCATTATACGTATATTTATTTGCTAAGCATTTTAACGGTGATATGGTATTACGTATTGAAGATACTGATATTGAACGTAATGTTGAAGGTGGCGAAGAAAGCCAAGCGAAATATTTACACTGGTTAGGTATTGATTGGGATGAGGGTCCAGATAAAGGTGGGGAGTACGGTCCTTATCGTCAGCTAGAAAGATTAGACTTATACAAACAATATGCTAATGAATTAATTGAGAACGGTCATGCGTACAAGTGCTATTGTACAGAGGAAGAACTTGCAGCGGAACGTGAAGCACAATTAGCGGCTGGTCATCCAACTACACGTTATAGTGGAAAATGCCGTCATTTATCAGCTGAAGAAAGAGCTGCAAAAGAAGCAGCAGGTGCAGAACACACTATTCGTTTTGCAGTACCAGCAAATGATACGTATGAGTGGGAAGATATCGTTCGTGGAAATATTAAATTTGAATCAAAAGATATCGGTGACTGGGTTCTTGTTAAAAAGAATGGAATCGCTACTTATAACTACGCGGTAGTAGTTGACGATGCATTAATGAAGATTAGTCACGTACTACGCGGTGAAGAGCATATTTCTAATACTCCTAAACAAATAATGGTATATCGTGCATTAAATTGGGATGCTCCAGATTTTGGTCATATGGCAGTAATTGTGAACGAAAACCGTAAAAAGCTTTCAAAACGTGACGAATCTGTATTACAATTTATTGAACAATATCAAAATCTTGGTTACTTACCAGAAGCGTTATTTAACTTTATTGCTCTTCTTGGTTGGTCACCAGTTGGTGAAGAAGAAATTTTCAGCAAGGATGAATTTATTAAGATTTTCGATCCTAGCCGTTTAAGCTCTGCTCCTGCTATGTTTGATAAGCAAAAATTAACTTGGATTAACAACCGATATATTAAAGAGCAACCATTAGAAAAAGTAGTAGAAATTTCATTACCACATCTAATTAAAGCTGGTTTTGTAAGTGAAGAACGCACTGCAGATGAAAATCTGTGGGTTACAAATCTAGTAGCTTTATATCAAGACCAAATGAGCTTTGGTGCTGAAATTGTAGAATTATCAAGCTTATTCTTCAAAGAAGTATTAACATTCGGTGAAGAAGAGCAAGCTGTTATTTCTGAAGAGCAAGTGAAGGAAGTACTTTCAGCATTAGTTGAAGAACTTAAAGCTTCTGAAGAATTTACAGTTGATTCAATTAAAGCTGCAATGAAATCAGTACAAAAGTCAACTGGACAAAAAGGCAAAAAGTTATTTATGCCAATTCGTGTTGCAACTACTGGTCAATGCCATGGTCCTGAATTACCAGCAGCGATGACTTTATTAGGAAAAGAAAAAGTTATTGCTCGTTTACAACAAATAATTGGTTAACATTTTGATTAATTTGTAATATATATAAGTAATATTCATATAGGTAAAATGTTGATAGGGAAAAGTAAATGGTTACGCGTTACCCAGAGAGAATCACATTGGTGAAAGTGATTTTAACGGTAGTCATGGAAGTGCCCCCTTGAGTCCTTAGCCGAAAAATACGTTTTAGTAGGCTAGGGCGGTGGAAACCGTTACATTACATGAGTTGAGATAAATTTATTTTATCTAAACAGAGTGGAACCGCGCATAAAGCGTCTCTGTGTATTTTATGTACACTGGGACGCTTTTTATTTTTTATAGAGAAAAAATAAAATTCTTAATAAATTCTTTAAGGGGAAATGAAGATGCTAAAGTACATGAAGGAAGATGTAGCGACGATATTTGAACGCGATCCAGCCGCTACTAGCTATTTAGAAGTTATTCTTACGTATGCTGGTTTACATGCATTATGGCTTTATCGATTTGCTCATTATTTCTATCGGAAAAAATGGCACTTTATTGCAAGGAGTATTTCACAGTTTGCTCGTTTTTTAACAGGAATCGAGATTCACCCAGGGGCGAAAATTGGTAGGCGATTTTTTATCGATCATGGAGCAGGAGTCGTAATTGGAGAAACATGTGAAATAGGTGATGATGTTACGATTTATCAAGGGGTAACATTAGGTGGAACCGGTAAGGAAAAAGGTAAGCGACATCCAACCTTATTGAGTGGGGTACTAGTAGCTACGGGAGCAAAAGTTCTAGGATCCATCACAATCGGAGAAAATGCAAAAATCGGTGCAAATTCAGTTGTACTAAAGGATGTTCCAAATAATACTACTGTTGTTGGTATACCTGGTAAGATAGTTGTTCAAGATGGAATTAGAGTAAATAATCAATTTGATCACTGTGATCTACCTGACCCAGTAGCAGATCGATTACTACAACTAGAAGCGGAATTAGAAGACCTAAGAAGTTTAATGAGAATATCTGAAAGGAAGTAAAACTATGGCAATTCAAATTTATAATACATTAACAAGGAATAAAGAAGATTTTAAGCCGATAGAAGAAGGCAAGGTCAAAATGTATGTATGTGGACCTACTGTATATAACTATATTCACATTGGTAATGCAAGACCTGCTATTGTTTTTGATACAGTAAGACGCTATTTTGAATATCGTGGATACGAAGTGAACTATGTTTCAAATTTCACTGATGTTGATGATAAGTTAATTAAAGCAGCAAATGAATTAGGTTCAGATGTTCCAACTATAGCAGATCGTTTTATTAATGCATATTTTGAAGATGTTCAAGCGCTAGGTTGCAAAACAGCTACGAATCATCCTCGTGTAATGGATAATATGGATATTATTATTGAGTTTATCGATGAGCTTGTAAAAAAAGGTTATGCATATGAATCCGAAGGTGATGTTTACTTCAAAACAAAGGAATTTGATGGTTACGGTAAGCTATCACACCAATCAATTGAAGACCTTCGAATTGGTGAAAGAATTGAAGTTGGCGAAAAGAAAGAAGATCCATTAGATTTTGCTTTATGGAAATCAGCTAAACCAGGAGAAATATTCTGGGAAAGTCCATGGGGGAAAGGTAGACCAGGATGGCATATTGAATGCTCAGCAATGGCAAAGAAATACCTTGGAGAAACAATTGATATACATGCTGGCGGTCAAGATTTATCTTTTCCACACCATGAGAATGAAATCGCTCAGTCAGAAGCTTTAAGCGGGAAAACTTTTTCAAATTATTGGATGCATAATGGATACATCAATATCGACAACGAAAAAATGTCTAAGTCATTAGGTAACTTTGTATTAGTACATGACATTATAAAAATCGTTGATCCTATGTTATTACGTTTCTTCTTGTTATCAGTGCATTATCGTCACCCAATTAACTATAGCGAAGAACTTTTACAAGAAGCTAGAAATGGTTTTGAACGTATTAAAACGGCATATCAAAATAGTAAGCATCGTTTAGAAAGCAGTACTAATTTAACAGAAGATGACAATAAGTGGTTAAAAGAAATAGCAGATGAAAAAACCGTCTTCACAAAAGTAATGGATGATGACTTTAATACAGCTAATGCAATTTCTGTTTTATATCAATTAGCTAAATTGGCAAATCAATATTTACTAGAGACACATACTTCTACGAATGTATTAAATCAATTAGTAGCAACTTTTGATGAATTATCAAATGTACTAGGCATTACACTAGTTAAAGAAGAAACAATGTTAGATGATGAAATCGAAGCATTAATTCAAAAACGTACAGACGCACGTAAAAATCGTGATTTTGCATTAGCGGACCAAATTCGTGACCAATTAAAAGAAATGAATATAATCATTGAAGATACTCCGCAAGGTATTCGCTGGAAAAGAGGATAACTTCATGATTGAAAGTAACCAAAATATTGATGCTAAACAACTAAACAGTTTAGCACTTGCTTATATAGGTGATGCTGTATATGAAATTTATGTACGTCATCACCTCCTTGAAAAAGGGACAGTAAGACCTAATCAACTTCACCGAGCAGCAACAAGATTTGTTTCTGCGAAAGGACAAGCTAAAGTAATTAGAGAAATGCTTTTTACAGAGATACTGTCAGATGAAGAAGTTGCGGTCGTTAAAAGGGGCCGTAATGCAAAGTCAGGAACTGTACCAAAAAATACGGATGTACAAACATATCGATACGCAACCGCAATGGAAGCGTTAATTGGGTACCATTATTTATTAAAAAATGAAGATAGACTCAATACAATTGTAGATTTTGCGATTCAATATATTGAGAACGATAAAGGAGCATAATATGTCTGAGGAATTTATTATTGGACGTAATCCAGTTATGGAAGCAATACGTTCAGGTCGTGATATAAATAAAATTTGGGTTAGTGAAGGAGCTAATAAAGGTCAAATCCATAAACTTTTAGAATTAGCTAACCAAAACAAAGTGATCGTTCAAACTGCACCAAACAAGAAATTAGATGGAATGGTTAAAGGTAACCACCAAGGGGTTGTAGCGCAAGTAGCTGCATATGAATACGTGGAAATTGATGATTTGTTTGAAGTGGCTAATAGCCGAAATGAACAACCGTTCTTCTTAATTCTTGATGAAATTGAAGATCCTCATAATTTAGGCTCAATTATGAGAACTGCAGATGCAGTTGGTGCTCATGGAATCATTATTCCAAAGAGAAGAGCGGTAGGTTTAACTTCAGCGGTTGCTAAGGCTTCTACTGGAGCAATTGAATATATTCCAGTAGCAAGAGTAACGAACTTAGCAAGAACTATAGATGAATTAAAAGAAAGAGGAGTTTGGATTTTTGGTACAGATGCAAAAGGTGCTGATGACTATCGAAACATGGATGGCCAAATTTCTCTTGGGTTAATTATTGGTAGCGAAGGTAAAGGCATGAGCAGGATCTTAAAGGAAAAATGTGATTTCCTAATTAAGTTACCAATGGTCGGTAAAGTTACATCTTTAAATGCGTCTGTTGCGGCTAGTCTATTAATGTATGAAATACATCGTAAGAGACACCCGCTTGGATCATAAAAAGAAAGAGATTCTTATTGTAGATGGTTATAACATGATTGGAGCTTGGCCGAATCTTAGAAAACTTCGAGAAATTGACTTTGATAAATCACGTGATTATCTAATTACTCAACTTGCTGAGTATAAGGCATACACAGGGATGTATATAATTGTTGTATTTGATGCTCATTTTGTAAATGGAATCGAAAAGGTCGACAAGAATTCCAAGGTCGAAGTAATTTTTACTCGGAAAAACCAAACGGCTGATGAAAAAATTGAAAAACTTGCAATTGAGCTTCGTCATGTTAACCATCATATTTATGTTGCGACATCTGACTTTACTGAGCAATGGCAAATATTTGGACAAGGTGCACTTCGTATACCTGCAATGGAACTTTATCGATCGGTTACTCAAAATAAAAAAATGATAAGTAGTCGAATTAGTGAAATACCTGATCAAAGACTGACGATTAGTAAGACTTTAAATTCGAAACAAACAGAAATTTTAGAAAAATGGCGAAGAGGGGAACGATGACTTATTGTTTCCTTCTTCTTTGTGCTGTATAATTTAATTAAATTCTTTGGTCGGAGGTGCTAATTTTGAACGTTGAACAGGAATTGAAGCTAATGATAGAGTATGGACCTTTAGAAGATGAGGTAATTCTCGAATATGTTCGAGAGGGTGATCAAGAGGCACTAACATTTTTAATTCAAAAGTACCGAAATTTCGTTAAAGCAAAGTCTAGGTCTTATTTCCTAATAGGAGCTGACCGTGAAGACATCATTCAAGAAGGTATGATTGGATTATACAAAGCAATTCGTGATTACAAAGAAGATAAACTTTCGTCCTTCAAGGCGTTTGCAGAATTATGCATTACAAGACAAATTATCACAGCGATTAAAACAGCAACTAGACAAAAGCACATCCCATTAAATTCTTATGTTTCATTGGACAAGCCAATTTACGATGAGGAATCTGATCGTACATTACTGGATGTTTTAACAGAAACAAAAAACATGGATCCAGAGGAACTTGTTATCAATCAAGAAGAAAATGTGGACATAGAGCTTAAAATGTCTGAATTATTAAGCGATTTAGAAAGAAAAGTATTATCACTCTATTTAGATGGTCGATCTTACCAAGAAATATCAGAAGAGTTAAACAGACATGTAAAATCGATTGATAATGCTTTACAAAGAGTGAAAAGAAAGCTTGAAAGATATATGGAAATTAGAGAACTATCAGTTTAATTAGATCAAAGAAATTCCCTTGTAAATCATAATAATATATAGGAATACAAGGGTTTAGAATGAATTTGACAGTTTATATTTCACATGGTACATTCTAATTGGATAATTATAGATGAATTAGGCTGGTGTCACCATGAGAAAAAAAGTTGTCCTGTCGTGCACTAATTGCAATAATAGAAATTACTCCACGATGAAGAATTCCTCTTCTGTAGAACGTTTGGAGATGAAAAAGTTTTGTAAAACGTGCAACGAGCATACTACACATAAAGAAACAAAATAAATGAAGTAAGATAAATGATAATTGCGAATGTCCTTATTCTATTTATAAACTAAAGATCATGCACTAATTTTTGGACAAGACGGACGTTTCGTAAATCTCTAAACTAGTATATATGGGGGTTGCATCTGTGGGTCGTATCGGTAAGTTTTTTCGCGAAGTAAAAAGTGAAATGAAAAAAGTTTCATGGCCTAAACGTAAAGAATTAGTTAATTCTACAGTTACAGTATTAGCTACAGTTTTGTTCTTTGTAGTATTCTTCGCTGTAATTGACACAGGACTTTCTAAACTAATTCGACTTATTCTTGAATAAGTTAAAACTAATTGTGCTATAATGAGTGATAATGTTTAAAAAAAAGCCCGGTGACGGGTTTTTTAATTTGCAAAGAAAGTTGACCGGGGAGGGAAGGACAAGTAGTCCTCTAACATGGAAAAAAGATGGTATGTAGTTCATACTTACTCAGGATATGAGAATAAAGTAAAAGCGAATTTAGAAAAACGTGTAGAAACAATGGGAATGCAGGATAAAATTTTCCGTGTAATCGTTCCAGAAGAATCAGAAGTAGAAATGAAGAACGGTAAAGAGAAAGTAACGAAACGTAAAGTGTTTCCGGGTTATGTATTAGTTGAACTAGTCATGACTGATGATTCTTGGTATGTAGTTCGAAATACACCGGGAGTAACTGGTTTCGTTGGTTCAGCTGGTTCTGGTTCAAAACCAACCCCACTTTTAGAAGAAGAAATTACACATATTCTAAAACATATGGGTCTAGATGAACAAACAATTGATTTTGATTTAGATGTAAATGAAGTCGTTCGTTTAAAAGAAGGTCCATTTGCAAATTATACTGGATCAATTAAAGAAATTGATTTCGAAAAGAAAAAAGTGACTGTATTAGTAGAATTCTTTAATAAAGAAACACCGGTAGAGCTGGATTTACATCTTATTGAAAAATTATAATACAAGACCTTGCATTTTTATTTTGAAAATGTTAGACTTTTAAAGGTCAATATGCATCGAAAAGATGATATTAACTTCTGTATAAGAATATGCATGTAAATGCAAAACGATATGAGTGGGAGGGCGTAAAACCCCATTACCACATCACGGACTTAAGGAGGTGTGTCTCGTGGCTAAAAAAGTAATTAAAATGGTAAAATTGCAAATTCCTGCAGGAAAAGCAAACCCAGCACCACCGGTTGGTCCTGCACTAGGACAAGCAGGTGTTAACATCATGGGATTCTGTAAAGAGTTCAACGCTCGTACAGCTGACCAAGCTGGTCTAATCATTCCTGTTGAAATCACTGTATTCGAAGATCGTTCGTTTACATTCATTACGAAAACTCCTCCTGCTGCTGTTCTTCTTAAAGTAGCGGCTGGTATTGAGTCTGGTTCTGGTGAACCGAATCGTAAAAAAGTAGCAACAGTAAAACGCGACAAAGTGCGTGAGATTGCTGAACAAAAAATGCCTGACTTAAATGCTGCTTCTGTTGAAGCTGCTATGCGTATGGTAGAAGGTACTGCACGTAGTATGGGTATCGTTATTGAAGACTAATCCCATCTTCAATAAGGTGTGATTGAGGAGGTTGCGAACATCATTTGATGTGTTTTATCGCAACCTTTATTCGTGGGAGGAAAATCCGTTAAAACCACATTAGGAGGAATAAAACATGGCTAACAAAGGTAAAAAATACCAAGAAGCTATTAAATTAGTAGATCGTACAGCTGTTTACGCAGTAAACGAAGCTGTTGAACTTGTTAAAAAGACTACAACTGTTAACTTTGATGCAACAGTTGAAGTAGCATTCCGATTAGGAGTAGATCCAAAGAAAGCTGACCAACAAATTCGTGGTGCAGTAGTTCTTCCACACGGTACTGGTAAAGTGCAACGTGTATTAGTATTCGCTAAAGGTGAAAAAGCTAAAGAAGCTGAAGCTGCTGGTGCTGATTTCGTAGGCGATGCTGACATGATTAACAAAATCCAACAAGGTTGGTTCGATTTTGATGTAGTAGTAGCAACTCCAGACATGATGGCTGAAGTTGGTAAATTAGGACGTGTATTAGGACCTAAAGGTTTAATGCCAAACCCGAAAACAGGTACAGTTACATTTGACGTAACTAAAGCTGTTAACGAAATCAAAGCTGGTAAAGTTGAATACCGTGTTGATAAAGCTGGTAACATTCACGTACCAATCGGTAAAGTATCTTTCGAAAACGAAAAGTTAGTAGAAAACTTTACAACAATCTTTGAAACTATGGTAAAAGTTAAACCTGCTGCTGCTAAAGGAACATACATGAAGAACGTAGCAATTACTTCAACTATGGGCCCTGGTATCAAAGTAGATCCAGCAAGTTTCTAAGATAAAAAACAAAGTTGACAATTCGACAAGAACTCTCTATAATGGAGATTGTCTTGCTAATTAAATAGACTACCGTAGACAGTAGGTGCTTAAGCTTAATATCCTACCGAGGTGTATAACTGATAAATTCGTGCATATACAACCTCCATGTCTTTTTTAAAAAGTTCGTGGAGGTTTTGCTATGGTTACACTTTTGCGGTATACACACAAAAATCCACAGGAGGTGTAATAAATGAGCGCAGTATTAGAAGCTAAAAAACAAGTTGTATCTGAAGTAGCTGCTAAATTACGTGATAGTAAATCAACAATTGTTGTTGACTACCGTGGTTTAAATGTTGCTGAAGTAACTGAATTACGTAAGCAATTACGTGAAGCTGGCGTTGAGTTCAAAGTTTACAAAAACACTTTAACTCGTCGTGCTGCTGAAGAGGCTGGCTTAGCTGGTTTAAACGAATCATTAACTGGTCCAAACGCAATCGCGTTTAGTACGGAGGATGTAATTGCTCCTGCTAAAGTAATCAATGATTTCGCTAAAAAACACGAAGCTTTAGAAATTAAAGCTGGTGTAATCGAAGGAAACGTTGCTACTGTTGAAGAAGTTAAAGCTCTTGCTGAACTTCCATCTCGCGAAGGTTTACTTTCTATGTTGCTTAGCGTGCTACAAGCACCAATCCGCAACTTCGCTCTTGCAACTAAAGCAGTTGCAGAACAAAAAGAAGAACAAGGCGCTTAATGCCAAGATCGCTTAAAATATATAATTTAAAGGTATAAACAAGGAGGAAATTAACAATGACTAAAGAACAAATCATTGAAGCAGTTAAAAACATGACTGTATTAGAATTAAATGACTTAGTAAAAGCAATCGAAGAAGAGTTCGGCGTAACTGCTGCTGCTCCTGTAGCTATGATGGGTGGCGCTGTAGAAGCTGCTGCTGAGCAAACTGAATTTGATTTAGTATTAGCTAGCCCTGGCGACCAAAAAATCAAAGTAATCAAAGTTGTTCGTGAATTAACTGGTTTAGGATTAAAAGAAGCTAAAGAATTAGTTGACAACACTCCTAAAGCAATTAAAGAAGGAATCAGCAAAGAAGAAGCTGAAGAAATGAAAGCTAAACTTGAAGAAGTTGGCGCTAACGTAGAAGTTAAGTAATTTCTAAAAGTTTTTAGAAAAGCTCGCATTTATGCGAGCTTTTTTTGTACATATGGGGTTACTTTTGGGAAGACTGTTGATAAGTATATATATGGAAGAAGGATTTTTTATGGCAGATCATTATTTTACAAATCAACCGAATAGTAAAACTGATAAAAAGGTATTTTCATTTACTTTGAGAGGTAATGATTTGAAGTTCCAATCTGATTCAGGTGTTTTTTCTAGGAATGAAGTTGATTTTGGATCCCGTGTTTTAATTAACGTGTTCACATATCCGGAAATTGAAGGTAATATTTTAGATGTTGGATGTGGATACGGCCCAATAGGATTATCAATCGCAAAAGATGATTCGAGTCGAACAGTGGAAATGGTCGATGTGAATTTAAGAGCGATAGAATTAGCAAAAGAAAATGCGGATGTAAATAAAATAGATAATGTGAAAATCTATGAAAGTAGCATCTATGAAAATGTAACTGGTGAATATGCTGCTATTCTAACAAATCCGCCAATTCGTGCTGGGAAAAGTGTTGTTCATGAAATTTTAAAAGGTGCTCATGAAAAATTACTCCCTGGTGGAGAGCTTTGGGTTGTTATACAAAAGAAGCAAGGAGCGCCATCTGCTCTTGATTTATTAAAAGAAACTTTCGACGAGGTTGAGGTAGTAAAAAAAGATAAAGGATATTATATCATAAAAAGTAAAAAAGATTGACTGCAATTTTTGCTTGTGATAGTATTATTAAATGCCAATATATATTTATTTTCAAAAATGATTTTTTGAAAGTGGGTATATTTCTATATTCTTTGGAAATGATAGTAAAATGACTGTCGTTGAGTTTAATAAATGGTTTTCATTTTGAAACCATTTTATTTTTTGTTTAACAAGTAAGGGATGTTTTCTGCTTATTTGTTACTATTTTTTTGTTTTAAATACTCTTATTTAAGGGGTGAATATGTTGACAGGTCAACTAGTTCAATATGGACGACACCGCCAACGCAGAAGTTATGCTCGTATCAGTGAAGTTTTAGAGTTACCTAACTTAATTGAAATTCAAACTGCATCTTACCAATGGTTCTTAGATGAAGGTTTGAGAGAAATGTTCCAAGACATTTCACCAATTGAGGATTTCACAGGTAATCTATCATTAGAATTCATTGATTACAGTTTAGGTGAGCCGAAGTATGTTGTAGAAGAATCGAAAGAGCGTGACGTAAACTACGCTGCTCCACTTCGAGTGAAAGTTCGCCTATTAAATAAGGAAACTGGCGAAGTTAAGGAGCAAGACGTTTTCATGGGGGATTTCCCGCTGATGACGGACACGGGCACATTCATTATTAATGGTGCTGAACGTGTAATCGTTTCACAATTAGTACGTTCTCCAAGTGTGTACTATAGTGGAAAGATCGACAAAAATGGTAAAAAAGGTTATACGGCTACAGTTATTCCGAACCGCGGTGCTTGGCTAGAGTACGAAACGGACGCGAAGGATGTAGTTTATGTACGTATTGACCGTACAAGAAAATTACCTGTAACGGTACTACTACGTTCGCTTGGGTTTGGTACAGACCAAGAGATTCTAGACTTATTAGGCGAAAATGAATACCTACGTAATACTCTTGAAAAAGATAACACAGATAGCACTGAAAAAGCGCTTCTTGAAATCTATGAAAGATTACGTCCAGGTGAACCACCTACAGTAGAAAACGCTAAAAACCTATTAATTACTCGCTTCTTTGATCCGAAGCGTTATGACTTAGCTAGCGTTGGACGCTACAAAATAAATAAAAAATTACACATTAAAAATAGACTATTTAACCAACGTATTGCAGAAACATTAGTGGATCCAGAAACTGGTGAAATTATTGTAGAAAAAGGGACAACTCTTGATCGCCGTACGTTAGACCGTATTATTCCATTCTTAGAAAAGAATATCGGTGAAAAAGTTGCTCACCCTGCTGCTGGCGTATTAGAAGATGAGATTACTTTACAATCTATTAAAATTTACGCTCCTGTAGAAGATGGTGAACAAGTTATTCAAGTTATTGGAAATGCGAATGTAAGCAAAAGTGTGAAAAACATTTCACCTGCGGACATTATCTCTTCAATTTCTTACTTCTTTAACCTGCTACATAACGTAGGTGACACTGACGATATTGACCATTTAGGAAATCGTCGTTTACGTTCAGTTGGTGAATTACTTCAAAACCAATTCCGTATCGGTCTATCTCGTATGGAACGTGTAGTACGTGAACGTATGTCAATTCAAGATACAAACGCAGTTACTCCGCAGGCATTAATTAATATTCGCCCTGTAATTGCTTCAATTAAAGAATTCTTTGGTAGTTCACAGCTATCTCAATTCATGGACCAAACAAACCCTCTTGCTGAGTTAACTCATAAGCGAAGACTATCAGCACTTGGACCAGGTGGTTTAACACGTGAACGTGCAGGATTTGAAGTGCGTGACGTTCATTACTCTCACTATGGCCGTATGTGTCCGATTGAAACACCTGAGGGACCGAACATCGGATTAATTAACTCACTTTCTTCTTATGCAAAAGTAAATCAATTTGGTTTCATTGAAACTCCTTATCGTCGTGTAGACCCTGAAACGGGTCGTCTAACTGATAAAATTGACTATTTAACTGCTGATGAAGAGGATCTATACGTTGTAGCCCAAGCGAATGCTCGTTTAGGTGAAGACGGAAGCTTCTTAGATGAAGATGTAGTAGCTCGTTTCCGTGGAGATAACACAGTTGTTAAACGTGAACGAATTGACTACATGGATGTATCTCCTAAACAAGTAGTATCAGCTGCGACAGCATGTATTCCGTTCTTAGAGAACGATGACTCGAACCGTGCCCTAATGGGAGCGAACATGCAACGTCAAGCAGTACCATTATTAAACCCTGAATCTCCAATCGTAGGTACAGGTATGGAATACGTTTCAGCAAAAGACTCAGGTGCTGCAGTAATTTGTAAACACCCAGGTATCGTTGAACGTGTTGAAGCGAAAGAAGTTTGGGTACGTCGCTACTTAGAAGTAGATGGACAAAAAGTTAAAGGTGACCTTGATAAATATCGTATGTTAAAATTCGTACGTTCTAACCAAGGTACTTGTTATAACCAACGCCCAATCGTAAGTGTTGGTGACCAAGTAGTAAAAGGCGAAATTCTTGCAGATGGACCTTCAATGGAAAAAGGTGAATTAGCACTAGGACGTAACGTATTAGTAGCATTCATGACATGGGATGGTTACAACTACGAGGATGCGATCATTATGAGTCGCCGTCTTGTTAAAGAAGATGTTTACACTTCAGTTCATATTGAAGAATATGAATCAGAAGCTCGTGATACAAAATTAGGACCTGAAGAAATCACTCGTGATATTCCAAACGTTGGTGAAGATGCACTTAAAAATCTTGATGAGCGTGGAATTATCCGAATTGGTGCTGAAGTAAAAGATGGAGATTTATTAGTTGGTAAAGTAACGCCTAAAGGTGTAACTGAATTAACTGCTGAAGAACGTCTTCTACATGCAATCTTCGGTGAAAAAGCTCGTGAAGTTCGTGATACATCTTTACGTGTTCCACACGGTGGAGGCGGAATTATTCTTGATGTAAAAGTATTCACTCGTGAAAACGGTGATGAATTACCACCAGGAGTAAACCAACTAGTTCGTGTTTATATCGTTCAGAAACGTAAAATCTCTGAAGGGGATAAAATGGCTGGACGACATGGTAATAAAGGGGTTATCTCTCGTATTTTACCAGAAGAAGATATGCCATTCTTACCTGATGGAACGCCAGTTGATATCATGTTAAATCCTTTAGGGGTACCTTCTCGTATGAACATCGGTCAGGTATTAGAGCTACACTTAGGTATGGCTGCTAGATATCTTGGAGTTCATGTTGCTTCTCCAGTATTTGACGGAGCACGTGAGGAAGATGTTTGGGGAACAATCGAAGAAGCTGGTATGGCACGTGATGCAAAAACTGTACTATATGATGGACGTAGTGGTGAGCCTTTCGATAACCGTGTTTCTGTAGGTGTCATGTATATGATCAAACTTGCACACATGGTTGACGATAAGTTACATGCTCGTTCAACAGGACCATACTCACTTGTTACGCAACAACCACTTGGTGGTAAAGCACAATTTGGTGGACAGCGTTTTGGTGAGATGGAGGTTTGGGCACTTGAAGCATACGGTGCTGCTTACACATTACAAGAGATCTTAACAGTTAAATCTGATGACGTTGTTGGCCGTGTGAAAACATATGAAGCAATCGTTAAAGGTGAAAATGTACCAGAACCAGGTGTTCCAGAATCATTCAAAGTATTGATTAAGGAATTACAATCTCTAGGTATGGATGTTAAAATGATGTCTGCTACAGATCAAGAAATCGAAATGCGTGATACTGAAGATGATGATGATCAAGCTTCAGAACATTTAGCGATGGATATGGAATACGTAAAAGAATAAGTATTATATAGGGTAAAACCTTAGGACAGAAAGGGAGGTAGGCCCCTTGATAGATGTAAATAATTTCGAGTATATGAAGATCGGACTTGCATCGCCTGACAAAATTCGCTCGTGGTCATACGGGGAAATTAAAAAACCTGAAACAATTAACTACCGTACATTAAAACCTGAAAAAGATGGTCTTTTCTGTGAACGCATTTTCGGTCCTACGAAAGATTGGGAATGTCATTGCGGAAAATATAAACGTGTACGTTATAAAGGTGTAGTTTGTGATCGTTGTGGAGTTGAAGTAACTCGTGCAAAAGTACGACGTGAGCGTATGGGTCACATCGAATTAGCTGCACCAGTATCACATATTTGGTATTTCAAAGGTATTCCAAGCCGAATGGGACTTGTTTTAGACATGTCCCCACGTGCTCTGGAAGAAGTAATCTACTTCGCTTCTTACGTAGTAACAGAAGCTGGAGATACTCCTTTAGAAAAGAAACAATTGCTTTCTGAGAAAGAGTTCCGTGCTTATCGTGAGCGTTACGGTCAAACTTTCCAAGCATCTATGGGTGCTGAAGCGATTAAAAAATTATTAAGCGATATTAATCTTGAAAAAGATGTTGATTCATTAAAAGAAGAGTTAAAAACTGCTCAAGGTCAACGTCGTACAAGAGCAATTAAACGGTTAGAAGTTTTAGAAGCATTCCGTAACTCTGGTAATGAGCCTTCTTGGATGATCTTAGATGTGCTACCAGTAATCCCACCTGAATTACGACCAATGGTTCAACTAGATGGTGGACGTTTTGCAACTTCAGATTTAAACGATTTATATCGTCGTGTAATTAACCGTAACAACCGTTTAAAACGTTTATTAGACCTTGGTGCACCAAGCATCATCGTACAAAACGAAAAACGTATGCTTCAAGAAGCTGTTGATGCGTTAATTGACAATGGTCGTCGTGGTCGTCCAGTTACTGGACCAGGTAACCGTCCATTAAAATCTCTTTCTCACATGCTTAAAGGTAAGCAAGGACGTTTCCGTCAAAACTTACTTGGTAAACGTGTTGACTACTCTGGTCGTTCGGTTATCGTTGTAGGACCTAACTTACAAATGTATCAATGTGGATTACCAAAAGAAATGGCAATTGAATTATTCAAGCCATTCGTGATGAAAGAATTAGTAGAGCGTGGCTTAGCACATAACATTAAGTCTGCAAAACGTAAAATTGAGCGTTTACACCCTGAGATTTGGGATGTATTAGAATCAGTTATTCGTGAGCACCCGGTGTTACTAAACCGTGCCCCAACTCTACACAGACTTGGTATCCAAGCGTTCGAACCTACATTAGTAGAAGGCCGTGCAATCCGTCTACATCCACTTGTATGTACTGCATACAATGCCGATTTTGATGGTGACCAAATGGCTGTTCACGTACCGTTATCAAGTGAAGCTCAAGCAGAAGCTCGTATTTTAATGCTTGCAGCACAAAACATCCTGAATCCGAAAGATGGTAAACCAGTAGTTACACCATCTCAAGATATGGTATTAGGTAACTATTACTTAACTCTTGAGCGTGCAGGCGCTGTCGGTGAAGGTATGGTATTTAAAGATATTAATGAAGCGTTAATAGCATACCAAAATGGTTATGTACATTTACATTCTCGTGTTGCTGTTGCAGCAAATTCTTTAAATAACGAAACATTTACTGAAGAACAAAAAAATTCATTATTAATTACAACGGTTGGTAAGTTAATCTTCAATGAAATCTTACCTACTTCGTTCCCATATATTAATGAACCAACTCAGAGTAACCTTGAGAAGGAAACTCCTCAGATGTATTTTGTAGCTAAAGGTTCGAATATTAAAGAGATTATTGAAAGTAGAGAAGAAATTGCTCCTTTCAAAAAGAAAATACTTGGAAATATCATCGCAGAAGTATTTAAACGTTTCAAAATTACTGAAACGTCAAAAATGCTAGACCGCATGAAGGATCTTGGATTTAGACACTCTACTAAAGCTGGTATTACAGTTGGTGTATCAGACATCATCGTATTACCTGAGAAACAGTTAATTATTGCTGAAGCTCAAGAGAAGGTAGATAAAGTTCTAAAACAATTCCGTCGTGGTTTAATCACAGAAGATGAGCGTTACGATCGTGTAATCGCGATTTGGAGTGATGCAAAGGATGTTATTCAAGGCAAACTGATGGCTTCCCTAAATAAACGCAACCCAATCTTTATGATGAGTGACTCTGGTGCCCGTGGTAACGCATCAAACTTTACTCAGCTTGCTGGTATGCGTGGTCTGATGGCCAACCCGGCTGGTCGTATTATTGAGTTACCAATCAAATCTTCATTCCGTGAAGGTCTAACGGTACTTGAATACTTCATCTCTACACACGGTGCACGTAAAGGTCTTGCCGATACAGCACTAAAAACAGCCGATTCAGGTTACTTAACTCGTCGTCTAGTTGACGTTGCACAAGATGTAATCGTTCGTCAAGATGATTGTGGTACTGACCGTGGATTACACGTTAAAGCAATTAAAGAAGGTAACGAAATTATTGAGGGATTATACGATCGCTTAGTTGGTCGTCATTTACGTTCAACGTTACGTCACCCAGAAACAGGTGTATTACTTGCACAAGAGAACGATTTAATTACAGAAGACTTAGCTCGTGAAATTATCGATGCTGGTATTGAAGAAGTTAATATCCGTTCTGCGTTCACATGTAATACTAACCATGGAGTATGTAAAAAATGTTATGGCCGTAACTTAGCTACAGGTGCTGAGGTTGAAGTTGGTGAGGCAGTAGGTATTATCGCTGCACAATCAATCGGTGAACCAGGTACTCAGTTAACGATGCGTACATTCCATACAGGTGGGGTAGCAGGAGACGATATTACTCAAGGTTTACCTCGTATTCAAGAGCTATTTGAAGCACGTAATCCTAAAGGTCAAGCGGTTATTTCTGAAATTGATGGTATTATTTCAATTTCTACTGATGCTAAAGATAAGCAAGAAATTATTGTTCAAGGCTCAGTAGAATCTAGAAACTACCCAGTTCCTTATGGCGCTAGACTAAAAGTTCAAGAAGGTGAATCGATTGAACGCGGTCAGGTAATGACTGAAGGTTCAATTGATCCTAAAGAACTTCTAAAAGTAAAAGGTACAAATGCTGTTCAAGAATACTTACTACGTGAAGTACAAAAAGTATACCGTATGCAAGGGGTAGAAATTGGTGATAAGCACGTAGAGGTAATGGTACGTCAAATGCTGAAGAAAGTTCGTGTAATGGATGCAGGTGAGACTACTTTACTACCTGGTACATTATTAGAACTACACCAGTTTACTGAAGCGAATAAAGAAGCTTTATTTGCAGGTAAACAACCAGCTACTGCACGCCCATTATTACTAGGTATTACAAAAGCATCATTAGAAACAGACTCATTCCTATCTGCTGCATCATTCCAAGAAACAACGCGTGTATTAACAGACGCTGCGATTAAAGGAAAACGTGATGAGTTGCTAGGATTAAAAGAGAATGTTATTATAGGTAAGTTGGTTCCAGCTGGTACTGGTATGAATAGATACCGTAAAGTAGATCTTGTTAAGGATTTAACTGAATCAGTTGAAATGAATGAAGAAGTATTAGTTGAAAAATAATCTTAAAATATTTTAAAACTTGAGTTGACATCATTTGATGAAAAATGATAAGATATTCAAGGTTGCTCCTAGACAATAGCACTGCTAATCTAAGCAGGTTAGATCCGGGGCTAATTTAGGAATATACAGGTTAAAACTGTTTTTGTGAGAAGGAGGGCTTCTTCCTTCTTGCAAAAACTTTGTTTTCAACTTATTATGAACCACCTGGATGTGTGGTCTTATAAATATTTGAAGGGAGGAAAACTCATGCCTACTATTAACCAGTTAGTGCGTAATGGACGTACTTCTAAAGTATGGAAATCAAAATCACCAGCATTAAATAAAGGTTTCAACTCATTAAAGAAAAAATCAACTGATTTATCAGCTCCACAAAAACGTGGTGTTTGTACTCGTGTTGGTACAATGACTCCAAAGAAACCAAACTCAGCTTTACGTAAATATGCTCGTGTGCGTTTAACTAACCAAATCGAGGTAACTGCTTATATCCCAGGTATCGGACACAACTTACAAGAGCACAGTGTTGTTCTTATCCGTGGTGGACGTGTAAAAGATTTACCGGGGGTACGTTACCATATCGTTCGTGGTGCATTAGATACTGCAGGTGTTGACAAGCGTATGCAAGGTCGTTCTAAATACGGAACTAAGAGACCAAAAGCAGCTAAGAAGTAATTAATAACAACTAGCCGAAAGGAGGAAATAACATGCCACGTAAAGGTCCTGTTGCAAAAAGAGATGTATTGCCAGATCCACTTTATAATTCAAAATTAGTTTCTCGTTTAATCAACAAAATGATGATTGACGGAAAAAGAGGAAAGTCTCAAGCTATCTTATACGGAGCATTTGAATTAATCCAAGAACGTTCTGGTAAAGAACCAATGGAAGTATTCGAAGCAGCTCTTAAAAATATCATGCCAGTTCTAGAAGTTAGAGCTCGTCGTGTTGGTGGTTCAAACTACCAAGTACCAGTTGAGGTTCGCCCTGAGCGCCGTACAACTTTAGGTCTTCGCTGGTTAGTTAACTATGCTCGTCTTCGTGGAGAAAAAACGATGGAAGAGCGTTTAGCTAATGAAATTCTTGATGCAGCTAACAACTCAGGTTCTGCAGTTAAGAAACGTGAAGATACACACAAAATGGCAGAAGCGAACAAAGCGTTTGCTCACTACCGTTGGTAAGATTCAAAGCAATTTAGTTATTTCTGCACATAATGAATGTTGGTTAAGTCGTTCACCTATTTCTAATTTAGCTTGCTAGATTAAATAGGTGAACGTCGGATTACATAATTTAGGATGACATAATAGTTCCTTGCTTGTAGTGCTTGCTTAACTTAATAACATGAAGTATGTATAGGAATAACTTTTTCTTGTACTAAAAAATCCTAACTAATACTGGAAGGGAGAAAGAACCCTGATGACTAGAGAGTTCTCCTTAAATAACACTCGTAATATCGGGATCATGGCTCACATTGATGCTGGTAAAACAACAACAACAGAGCGTATCCTTTATTACACAGGTCGTATTCACAAAATTGGTGAAACTCATGAAGGAGCTTCACAAATGGACTGGATGGAGCAAGAGCAAGAGCGTGGTATCACTATCACATCTGCTGCTACAACAGCTCAGTGGAATAACCACCGTGTAAATATCATTGATACTCCAGGTCACGTAGACTTCACTGTAGAAGTTGAACGTTCTCTACGTGTACTTGATGGCGCAGTAGCAGTTCTTGATGCTCAATCAGGTGTTGAGCCTCAAACTGAAACAGTTTGGCGCCAAGCAACTACTTACGGAGTTCCACGTGTAGTATTCGTTAACAAAATGGATAAAATCGGCGCGGATTTCTTATACTCTGTAGGTACGTTACATGACCGTTTACAAGCTAACGCACACCCAATTCAATTAGCGATGGGTGCTGAAGATAACTTCTGGGGAATCGTTGACCTAGTTGAAATGAAAGCTATTAAGTACAATAATGACTTAGGAACTGACATTGAAACGATCGAAATTCCAGAAGAATATCAAGAACTAGCTGAAGAATACCGTGGTCGTTTAATCGAAGCGGTAGCTGAGCTAGATGAAGAATTAATGATGAAATACCTAGAAGGTGAAGAAATCACAATTCCTGAATTAAAAGCTGCTATTCGTACAGCTACATGTTCAGTACAATTCTACCCAGTAGTATGTGGTTCTGCCTTCAAAAACAAAGGTGTTCAATTAATGCTTGATGCAGTAATTGATTACCTACCATCTCCATTAGATGTACCAGCTATCAAAGGAACTTTACCTGATACTGATGAGGAGAAAATCGTTCCTTCAAGTGATGAAGAGCCTTTCGCTGCATTAGCATTCAAAATCATGACTGATCCTTATGTTGGTAAATTAACGTTCTTCCGAGTATACTCAGGTACGTTAGAATCTGGTTCATACGTTCAAAACTCTACAAAAGGTAAGCGTGAGCGTGTAGGTCGTATCCTACAAATGCATGCTAACTCTCGTCAAGAGATTTCGAAAGTATACGCTGGAGATATCGCCGCTGCTGTAGGTCTTAAAGACACTACAACTGGTGATACTTTATGTGATGAAAAGAATTTAGTAATTCTTGAGTCTATGGAATTCCCTGATCCAGTTATCTCAATTGCGATTGAGCCAAAATCTAAAGCTGACCAAGATAAAATGGGTCAAGCATTAGTAAAATTAACTGAAGAAGATCCAACTTTCCGTGCACATACTGACCAAGAAACTGGTCAAGTAATCATCGCTGGTATGGGTGAGCTTCACCTTGATATCATCGTTGACCGTATGCGTCGTGAATTCAAAGTAGAAGCTAACGTTGGTGCTCCTCAAGTAGCATACCGTGAAACTTTCCGTTCTTCTGCACAAGTAGAAGGTAAATTCGTTCGTCAATCAGGTGGACGTGGACAATTCGGACACGTTTGGATTGAATTCTCACCAAATGAAGAAGGAAAAGGCTTCGAATTTGAAAACGCAATCGTTGGTGGTGTTGTTCCTCGTGAATACATCCCAGCTGTAGCTGCAGGTCTTGAAGATTCTCTTAAAAATGGTGTATTAGCTGGTTTCCCACTAATCGACATTAAAGCGAAATTATTCGATGGATCTTACCATGACGTTGACTCAAACGAGATGGCGTTTAAAGTAGCTGCTTCATTAGCTCTTAAAAATGCTGTTAAGAAATGTAACCCAGTTCTACTTGAACCATTAATGAAAGTAGAAGTTGTTATCCCTGAGGAATACTTAGGAGATATCATGGGTGATATCACTTCTCGTCGTGGACGCGTTGAAGGTATGGAAGCTCGCGGTAACGCTCAAGTAGTTCGTGCAATGGTTCCTCTTTCTGAAATGTTTGGTTATGCAACTTCATTACGTTCTAACACACAAGGTCGTGGAACGTTCTCAATGGTATTTGACCATTACGAAGATGTACCAAAATCAATTTCTGAAGAGATTATCAAAAAATATAAAGGTGAGTAATTGATTATTTAGTTCTCATCATGTATAACTATTTATGTTAGCTACAAAGGGTGTCTCACCCTTTGTGGCATAATAATAAAACTAAAAATTAATTTTCTTAATTATAAGGAGGATTTTTACAATGGGTAAAGCTAAATTCGAACGTGTAAAACCACACGTTAACATTGGTACAATCGGACACGTTGACCATGGTAAAACTACATTAACTGCTGCTATTACAACTGTATTAGCTAAAGTAGGTGGAGCTGAAGCTCGCGCTTACGATCAAATCGACGGAGCTCCAGAAGAAAGAGAACGTGGAATCACAATCTCTACTGCACACGTTGAGTACGAAACTGAAACTCGTCACTATGCACACGTTGACTGCCCAGGTCACGCTGACTATGTTAAAAACATGATCACTGGTGCTGCTCAAATGGACGGTGGTATCTTAGTAGTATCTGCTGCTGATGGTCCAATGCCTCAAACTCGTGAGCACATCCTTTTATCTCGTCAAGTAGGTGTACCTTACATCGTAGTATTCATGAACAAATGTGACATGGTTGACGACGAAGAGTTACTTGAATTAGTTGAAATGGAAATCCGTGATCTATTATCAGAATACGAATTCCCTGGCGATGACATTCCAGTAATCAAAGGTTCTGCACTTAAAGCTCTTGAAGGAGATGCTGAGTGGGAAGCTAAAATTCATGAATTAATGGCTGAAGTTGATTCTTACATTCCAACACCAGCTCGTGAAACTGACAAGCCTTTCTTAATGCCAGTTGAGGATGTATTCTCAATCACTGGTCGTGGAACAGTTGCTACTGGTCGTGTTGAGCGTGGTATCGTTAAAGTTGGTGACGTAGTAGAAATCATCGGTCTTGTTGAAGAACCAAAATCAACTACTGTAACAGGTGTTGAAATGTTCCGTAAACTTCTTGACCAAGCAGAAGCTGGAGATAACATCGGTGCACTTCTTCGTGGGGTTGCTCGTGACGATATCCAACGTGGTCAAGTTTTAGCTAAACCAGGTTCAGTTAAACAACACACTAAGTTCAAAGCTGAAGTTTACGTTTTATCTAAAGAAGAAGGTGGACGTCACACTCCATTCTTCGCTAACTACCGTCCACAATTCTATTTCCGTACAACTGACGTAACTGGAATCATCCAATTACCAGAAGGCGTTGAAATGGTTATGCCTGGCGACAACATCGAAATGACTGTTGAGTTAATCAACGCAATCGCTGTTGAAGAAGGAACTAAGTTCTCTATCCGTGAGGGTGGACGTACTGTAGGCGCTGGCGTAGTTGCTACAATCGTTGAATAATTAAACTTATAAGCTTAGAAGATCTATTCTTCTAAGCTTTTTTTTATAAGTAAATTGGAAATATTTAAAATATGTATTAAAACCGATTCTTGCTTGATTTTAATAATTGAAGATAATATAATAACAAAGTACTGAAGACGACGAAAACATTATTTATCTAAACTTATAACAAATGCTTGCAATAGCATTATTTTTTATGTATAATAGATGATGTTGGTCTTTGACTGCGTAGAAGTGGAAGGTTGCTGATACACCCGGCCGCTTTGCCATGGCGAGTGTAAGGAAATTTCCACGGAGTATGTCTATTATTTAAATAGGCGAAAAAGGAGGGAAAATTATGGCAAAAGAAAAAATTCGTATTCGTTTAAAAGCTTATGATCACCGTATTTTAGATCAATCTGCAGAGAAAATCGTTGAAACAGCGAAACGTTCTGGTGCTTCTGTATCTGGTCCGATTCCGTTACCAACTGAGAAATCAATTTACACGATCCTTCGTGCGGTTCATAAATACAAAGATTCTCGTGAGCAATTCGAAATGCGCACTCACAAACGTTTAATCGATATCGTGAATCCAACTCCACAAACAGTTGATTCATTAATGAGACTAGATTTACCATCTGGCGTTGATATTGAAATCAAACTTTAATAACATTATATATAAATTCAGGAGGTGTGACTTATGACTAAAGGAATCTTAGGGAAAAAGATCGGTATGACACAAGTATTTGCTGAAAACGGCGAGTTAATTCCAGTAACTGTAATCGAAGCTACTCCAAACGTGGTTTTACAAAAGAAAACTACTGAAACTGATGGCTACGAAGCTATCCAAATCGGTTTCGCTGACAAACGTGAAAAATTAGCTAACAAACCAGAAAAAGGGCACTCTGCTAAAGCAAACACTGCACCTAAGCGCTTCGTTCGTGAACTTCGCAACGCTGACGTATCAGCTTATGAAGTTGGTCAAGAAGTCAAAGTAGATATTTTTGCAAATGGTGACATCGTTGATGTAACTGGAACTTCAAAAGGTAAAGGATTCCAAGGTAGCATTAAGCGCCACGGACAATCTCGTGGACCAATGTCTCACGGTTCTCGTTACCACCGTCGTCCAGGTTCAATGGGTCCTGTTGCTCCGAACCGTGTATTCAAAAACAAAGCTTTACCTGGTCAAATGGGTGGAGAAAAAGTAACTGTACAAAACCTACAAATCGTTAAAGTTGACGTTGAACGTAACTTACTATTAGTAAAAGGTAATGTACCAGGTTCTAAAAAATCTTACGTAACAATCCGTACTGCGGTTAAATCTAAATAATTAATTTAGAAGAAAGGAGGAAATAAAATGCCTAAAGTTACTATGTTTAATCAAACAGGTGCTCAAGTAGGAGAAATCGAATTAGCAGATGCTGTATTCGGAATCGCTCCAAACGAACATGCTTTATTTGATGCTGTAATGATGCAACGTGCATCTTTACGTCAAGGTACTCACAAAGTTAAAACTCGTTCTGAAGTACGTGGTGGTGGTCGTAAACCATGGAGACAAAAAGGAACTGGCCGTGCTCGTCAAGGTTCAATCCGTTCTCCACAATGGCGTGGTGGTGGTATCGTATTCGGTCCAGCTCCAAGATCATATTCATATAAATTACCTAAAAAGGTACGTCGCTTAGCGATTAAATCTGCTTTATCTACTAAAGTATTAGAACAAAGCATGCTAGTTCTTGAAGATTTAGCGTTAAACGCACCAAAAACAAAAGATATGGTTACTGTTTTAACTGGCTTATCAGTTGCTAAGAAAGTTTTAATCGTAACAGCTGACCTAAATGAAAACGTAGCTTTATCTGCTCGCAATATCCCTGGAATCACAGTCCTTGCAGCAAATGAAGTAAACGTAATCGACGTTTTACATCATGATACATTAATCATGACTAAAGCTGCGGTGGAAAAAGTAGAGGAGGTGCTTGCGTAATGAAGGATCCTCGTGATATTATCAAACGCCCAGTTATCACTGAAGCTTCTATGGAAGCAATCGCTGAAAAAAAATACACTTTTGAAGTAGATGTAAGAGCTAATAAAACTGAAGTTAAAGATGCTGTTGAAGCAATCTTCGGTGTTAAAGTAGAAAAAGTTAACGTAATGAACTACAAAGGTAAGTTTAAGCGTATGGGTAAACATGCTGGTTACACAAACCGTCGTAGAAAAGCAATCGTTAAATTAACTGCTGATAGCCAAGAAATTACATTATTCGAAGGCGTTTAATACTAACTACTAGAAAAGGAGGGAAATTACGATGGGAATCAAAAAGTATAAACCAACCACTAACGGTCGCCGTGGTATGACTACTAATGATTTTGCTGAGATCACTACTGACAAACCAGAAAAATCATTATTAGCTCCACTTAGCAAAAAAGCTGGCCGTAATAACCAAGGTAAAATTACTGTTCGTCACCAAGGTGGTGGACACAAACGTCAATACCGTATCATCGATTTCAAACGAGATAAAGATGGTATACCAGGACGCGTTGCTACAATCGAGTACGATCCAAACCGTTCTGCAAACATTGCGTTAATTAACTACGCTGATGGAGAAAAACGTTACATCCTAGCTCCTAAAAACTTAGTAGTAGGAATGGAAATTGTTTCAGGTCCTGAAGCAGATATTAAAGTAGGTAACGCTTTACCACTTGTAAACATTCCAGTAGGTACTACAATCCACAACATCGAGTTAAAACCAGGTCGTGGAGGACAATTAGTACGTTCAGCTGGTACTTCTGCTCAAGTATTAGGTAAAGAAGACCGTTATGTACTAGTTCGTTTAAACTCTGGTGAAGTACGTATGATTTTAGCAACTTGCCGCGCGACAGTAGGTCAAGTTGGTAACGAACATCACGAACTTATTAACATCGGTAAAGCAGGTCGTTCTCGTTGGATGGGTAAACGCCCAACTGTACGTGGATCTGTAATGAACCCAGTTGATCACCCACACGGTGGTGGTGAAGGACGCTCTCCAATCGGACGTAAATCACCAATGTCTCCATGGGGTAAACCAACACTTGGTTACAAAACTCGTAAGAAAAACAAAGCGTCAGACAAGTTTATCGTTCGTCGTCGTAAAAAATAACGCGATTGTGCTACGGTTCACTAGAACCGTAGGTCAATCACGAAGGGAGGTACCACAATGGGACGCAGCCTAAAAAAAGGTCCATTTATTGATGATCACTTATTAGCTAAAGTTGAGAAATTAAACGAGACTGACTCTAAGCAAGTTGTTAAAACTTGGTCACGTCGTTCGACTATTTTCCCACAATTTATCGGACATACTATTGCAGTATACGATGGTCGTAAACACGTACCTGTATATGTATCGGAAGATATGGTAGGTCACAAACTTGGTGAATTTGCTCCAACTCGTACTTATAAAGGTCACGATGCGGATGACAAGAAAACTAGAAGATAATGAGAGGAGGCACTCCAATGCAAGCTAAAGCTGTACTGAGAACAGTTCGTATCGCTCCTCGTAAAGTTCGTCTAGTAGTCGATTTAATCCGAGGTAAACAAGTTGGCGAAGCGATCGCAATCCTTCGACACACACCAAAAACTGCTTCTCCTGTTGTAGAAAAATTATTAAAATCTGCTATTGCTAACGCAGAGCATAACTATGATATGGATGTTAATAACTTATACATCGAAAAAGTATTCGTTGATGAAGGTGCTACTTTAAAACGTTTCCGCCCTCGTGCACAAGGACGTGCTAGCGCAATCAACAAACGCACAAGCCACATTACAATCGTGGTATCAGAGAAGAAGGAGGGATAATCGATGGGACAAAAGGTAAATCCAGTCGGACTTCGTGTTGGTATTATTAAAGATTGGGAATCTAAATGGTACGCTGAAAAAGATTACGCTGATCTTTTACATGAAGACATCAAAATTCGTGAGTACATCAGCACTCGTTTAAAAGATTCTGCTGTATCTAAAGTAGAAATCGAAAGAGCTGCTAACCGTGTAAACATTACTGTTCACACTGCAAAACCAGGTATGGTAATCGGTAAAGGTGGTTCGGAAGTTGAAGCTCTTCGTAAAGCTTTAAACAACCTTACTGGCAAACGTGTTCATATCAACATCATCGAAATTAAAAGAGCAGATCTTGATGCTAAATTAGTAGCTGAAAACATCGCTCGTCAATTAGAAAACCGTGTTTCTTTCCGTCGTGCTCAAAAGCAAGTACTTCAACGTGCTATGCGTGCTGGTGCATTAGGTATTAAAACACAAGTTTCTGGTCGTCTTGGCGGAGCAGATATTGCTCGTTCAGAATCATATAGTGAAGGTACAGTGCCACTTCATACATTACGTGCGGATATCGATTATGCAACTGCAGAAGCAGATACAACATACGGTAAACTAGGCGTAAAAGTATGGATCTACAAAGGTGAAGTTCTTCCTACAAAAAAGAAAGCTTCTGAGGAAGGAGGAAATTAATTATGTTAATGCCTAAACGTGTTAAATATAGAAGAGAGCATCGTGGAAAAATGCGTGGACGTGCCAAAGGTGGTACTGAAATTGCATTCGGTGAATTCGGTTTACAATCTACTGAAGCTTCTTGGATTACTAACCGTCAAATTGAAGCAGCGCGTCGTGCTATGACTCGTTACATGAAACGTGGCGGTAAAGTATGGATTAAAATCTTCCCTTCTAAACCTTACACAGCTAAACCTCTTGAGGTTCGTATGGGTAGCGGTAAAGGTGCTCCAGAAGGTTGGGTAGCAGTCGTTAAACCAGGAAAAATTATGTTCGAAATCGCTGGTGTATCTGAAGAAGTAGCTCGTGAAGCACTACGCTTAGCGGCTCACAAATTACCAGTTAAATGTAAGTTTGTAAAACGTGAAGACAATGGTGGTGATTCTAATGAAAACTAATGAGATTCGCGATCTTACCACTGCTGAAATTGAATTAAAAGTGAAATCTCTTAAAGAAGAGTTATTCAATCTTCGTTTCCAATTAGCTACAGGACAATTAGAGAACACTGCTCGTATCCGCGAGGTTCGTAAAGCAATTGCTCGTATGAAAACTGTAGTTCGTGAAAGAGAAATTAACTCTAATAATTAATAATGAGGGGAGGTTTGCACAGTGAGCGAACGTAACCAACGTAAAGTTTACACAGGACGTGTAGTTTCTGATAAGATGGATAAGACAATTACTGTTGTAGTTGAAACTTATAAAACGCATAAACTATACGGAAAACGCGTTAAATATTCTAAGAAATATAAAGCGCACGATGAGCTAAACGCTGCAAAAGTTGGCGATATCGTAAAAATCATGGAGACTCGTCCATTATCAGCTACAAAACGTTTCCGTTTAGTTGAAATCGTAGAAGAAGCTGTTATTATCTAATAGATGATCGGATATCATTCTTAATCCGAAAGGAGGTCAATTTGACATGATCCAACAAGAAACTCGTTTAAAAGTTGCTGACAATTCAGGTGCACGTGAATTACTTACTATTAAAGTATTAGGTGGTTCAGGCCGTAAAACTGCTAACATCGGTGATATCATCGTATGTACAGTAAAACAAGCAACACCAGGTGGCGTTGTTAAAAAAGGTGATGTAGTTAAAGCTGTTATCGTTCGTACGAAACGCGGTGTTCGTCGTCCAGACGGTACTTACATCAAATTTGATGAAAACGCAGCTGTTATCATTAAAGATGATAAGAGCCCACGTGGTACTCGTATTTTCGGACCAGTTGCACGTGAATTACGTGATAGCAACTTCATGAAAATCGTATCATTAGCTCCAGAAGTACTTTAATTAATGTACTTTAATAAATACTTCAGAAAGCCTTATTAAGGAGGTGCACGAAGAAGATGCATGTAAAAAAAGGTGATAAAGTTCAAGTTATCTCTGGTAAAGACAAAGGAAAACAAGGTGTTATCCTTGCTGCTTTTCCAAAGAATAACCGCGTACTAGTTGAAGGTGTTAACATCATTAAAAAACACTCAAAACCTACTCAAGCTAACCCACAAGGTGGCATCATCGAGAAAGAAGCACCAATCCATGTTTCTAATGTTATGGCATTAGATCCAAAAACTGGAGTACCTACACGCGTAGGTTACCAATTAGTGGATGGTAAAAAAGTACGTATTGCAAAAAAATCAGGCGAATTACTTGATAAATAATAGAAATTTATGAAAGGAGGTCAACTGAATGAACCGCCTAGTCGAGAAATATCAAAATGAAATCACTCCTGCTCTAGTGAGCAAGTTTAACTATAAATCAGTTATGCAAGTGCCAAAAATTGAAAAGATCGTCATCAACATGGGTGTTGGTGAGGCTGTTTCAAATTCAAAAGCATTAGATACTGCTGTTGAGGAATTAACTTTAATCGCAGGTCAAAAACCTGTTGTAACTAGAGCTAAAAAATCAATCGCACAATTCCGTCTTCGTGAAGGAATGCCTATCGGTGCTAAAGTTACATTACGCGGTGAGCGTATGTACGAATTCTTTGAGAAATTAGTTTCTGTAACATTACCTCGTGTACGTGACTTCCGTGGAATCTCTAAAAAAGCATTCGATGGCCGTGGAAACTACACTTTAGGTGTTAAAGAGCAATTAATCTTCCCAGAGATCGATTATGATAAAGTAAACAAAGTACGTGGTATGGACATCGTTATTGTAACTACTGCAAATACTGATGAAGAAGCTCGTGAAATGCTAACATTATTCGGAATGCCTTTTCAAAAATAATGAAAGCCAGCGCTAAAGAAGAGGAGGCGAAAACGTGGCTAAAAAATCAATGATTGCGAAACAAAAACGTGCTCAGAAATTTAAAGTACAAGAGTATACACGTTGCGAACGTTGCGGACGTCCACACTCAGTATTACGTAAATTTAAACTTTGCCGTATTTGTTTCCGTGAACTTGCTTATAAAGGACAAATCCCTGGCGTTAAAAAAGCTAGTTGGTAATTCTATAGATATTAGGAAGGAGGTTATCTGAACATGGTCATGACAGATCCTATTGCAGATATGCTTACTCGCATTCGTAATGCGAACATGGTACGTCACGAGAAATTAGAATTCCCAGGTTCTAACCTAAAGAAAGAAGTTGCTGAAATTCTAAAACGTGAAGGTTTCATCCGTGACGTTGAGTACATTGAAGATGATAAACAAGGTATCATCCGTATTTTCTTAAAATATGGTGTGAACAACGAACGTGTTATCACTGGATTAAAAAGAATCTCTAAGCCTGGCTTACGTGTATACGCGAAAGCTGACGAAGTACCTCGCGTACTTAACGGTTTAGGTGTTGCAATTGTTTCAACATCTAAAGGTGTAATGACAGATAAAGAAGCTCGTCAAGCAAAAACTGGTGGCGAAATCTTAGCATACGTTTGGTAATATAACACAGAGAGAATGGAGGTGTAGTGAATGTCTCGTGTTGGTAAAAAAGAACTTGTAATTCCTGCTGGAGTTACTCTTACTAATAACAACAATACTATTACAGTAAAAGGACCTAAAGGTGAGTTAACTCGTACTTTTAGCCCTGATATGACAATCGAAGTTAACGAGAACGTATTATCAGTTGCACGTCCAACTGATAACAAAGAGCACCGTGCTCTTCATGGTACAACTCGTGCTATCTTAGGTAACATGGTTGAAGGTGTAACAAATGGTTATACTCGTAACCTTGAATTAGTTGGGGTAGGTTACCGTGCAACTAAAACAGGTGACAAACTTGTTCTAGCTGTTGGTTATTCTCACCCAGTTGAAATCACTCCTGAAAATGGTGTTGAAATCGAAGTACCTTCAAATACTAAAATCAGTATTAAAGGTATCGACAAAGAACGTGTAGGCGCTCTTGCTGCTTACATCCGTCAAGTACGTCCACCAGAGCCTTACAAAGGTAAAGGTATTCGTTACGAAGGCGAAATGGTTCGTCGTAAAGAAGGTAAAACTGCGAAGTAATCTATAACTAGATAAGAGAAAGGAGTGACCAAGATGATCTTTAAGGCTGATAAAAATGCAGTACGTAAAAAAAGACATGCTCGTGTTCGTACTAAATTATCTGGTACTCAAGAACGTCCACGTTTAAACGTTTACCGTTCAAACAACCATATCTATGCTCAAATCATTGATGATGTTAATGGTGTAACATTAGCAAGTGCATCAACTTTAGATAAAGAATTAACTTTAAATGGTACTGGCAATATCGAAGCAGCAACATTAGTTGGTAGTTTAGTTGCAAAACGCGCTACTGAAAAAGGTGTTTCTGTAGTTGTATTCGACCGCGGTGGTTACTTATATCATGGTCGCGTAAAAGCTTTAGCTGAAGCTGCTCGTGAAGCTGGTTTACAATTTTAATAAAAGAAGGAGGGACATACATGCGTCGCATTGATCCTAATAAATTAGAGCTTGAAGAACGCTTAGTTACGATCAACCGTGTTGCTAAAGTTGTAAAAGGTGGTCGTCGTTTCCGCTTTGCAGCATTAGTAGTTGTTGGTGACAAAAACGGTCATGTAGGTTTTGGTACTGGTAAAGCTCAAGAAGTACCTGATGCTATTCGTAAAGCTGTTGAAGATGCTAAGAAAAACCTAATTAACGTACCAATCGTTGGAACTACAATTCCTCACGTAATTACTGGTCGTTTTGGAGCTGGTGAAGTATTCTTAAAACCTGCTTCTGAAGGTACTGGAGTTATCGCTGGAGGTCCTGTTCGTGCGGTATTAGAACTTGCTGGGGTACATGATATTTTATCTAAATCTCTTGGTTCTAACACACCAGTAAACATTGTACGTGCTACTATCGAAGGTTTAAGTAACTTAAAACGTGCGGATGAAGTTGCAAAACTACGTGGTAAATCTGTAGAAGAATTACTAGGTTAATAAGGAGGGATAACGATGGCTAAACAGTTAGAAATTACCCTTACTCGCAGTGTAATTGGTCGTAAACAAGATCAAATCGCAACAGTTCGTGCTTTAGGTATTACTAAAACAAACCAAACTGTTGTTAAACAAGATAACGCTGCAATGCGTGGGATGATTAACAAAGTTTCTCACCTTGTATCTGTAAAAGAAATTTAATTGAACATGAATAAGTAAGGAGGTGCCCTAATGAAACTTCATGAATTAAAACCTACAGAAGGTTCTCGTAAAGTATCTAAACGTATCGGTCGTGGTATTGGTTCAGGTACTGGTAAAACTGCAGGTAAAGGTCATAAAGGACAAAACGCTCGTTCAGGTGGCGGTGTTCGTCTTGGATTTGAAGGTGGTCAAACTCCTTTATTCCGTCGTTTACCAAAACGTGGTTTCACTAACATCAACCGTAAAGATTACGCAATCGTTAATGTTGAAACGTTAAATCGCTTCGAAAACGGAACTGAAGTAACTCCTGAGTTACTGATCGAAACTGGTATTGTTCGTAAAGAATTAGCTGGTATTAAAATTTTAGGTAAAGGTAAGTTAGAAGTTAAACTTACTGTTAAAGCTCACAAGTTCTCATCTTCTGCGGTAGAGGCAATCGAAGCAGCTGGTGGAAATGCTGAGGTGATCTAAAATGTTCCGGACAATCTCCAACTTTATGCGCATTGCAGATATTAGAAAAAAAATATTTTTTACGTTATTAATGTTAATTGTATTTCGTATTGGAACGTTTATACCTGTTCCAAACGTCAACGCCGATGTATTAGCATCTCAAGATAGCTCAAGCATCTTTGGGGTTCTAAACACATTCGGTGGAGGAGCTCTTAAACAGTTCTCGATTTTTGCAATGGGTATAATGCCTTACATTACTGCTTCAATCATTATTCAGTTACTTCAAATGGACGTTGTTCCGAAGTTAACTGAATGGTCGAAGCAAGGTGAGATTGGTCGACGTAAATTGACTCAACTGACTAGATACATCACAATTATTCTTGGTTTTGTAGAAGCAATTGGATTATCAATCAGTATGAACAATATTACTGGCGGAATGTTAATTGAAAATCCAGGTTGGTCAACCTATCTTTATATAGCAATTGTACTAACAGCTGGAACATCTTTCTTATTGTGGTTAGGTGAGCAGATTACTGCTAAAGGTGTAGGGAACGGTATATCAGTTATCATCTTTGGCGGTATTGTTGCTGCTATACCTAATACAATGAGTCAAGTCTATCAGCAACAATTTAAAGGTGCTGGTGACGCGCTATTCTTAAACATCGTGAAAGTTGGCCTAGTGGTTTTAGTTTTACTATTAGTAATCGTAGCTGTAATTTACATTCAACAAGCTAATCGTAAAATTCCAATTCAATATGCTAAGCGTAACAATGGTAATAATAGTTATGTCGGAGGACAATCTACTCACTTGCCATTAAAAGTAAATGGCGCTGGGGTTATTCCGGTAATCTTCGCTGTTTCATTTTTAATAACTCCATCAACAATTGCATCGTTCTTACCAAGTAACAATGTGACTGATTGGATTAAAACGCACTTTACGTATAACAATCCATGGGGTATGGCATTTTATTTAATCTTGATCGTTGCTTTCACATATTTTTATACTTTTGTTCAGGCAAACCCAGAGCAAATGGCTGAAAATCTTCAGAAGCAAGGTGGCTACATCCCGGGTATTCGCCCAGGTAAGAGCACTCAAGAATATATCATTAAAGTCTTATATCGTTTAACTTTCGTAGGAGCAATTTTCTTAGCTGTCATCGCTTTATTACCAATTGTATTTGGTAAAATTGCGAACTTACCACCTTCAGCTCAAATTGGAGGAACAAGTTTACTAATCGTAGTCGGAGTTGCGCTTGAAACAATGAAACAATTAGAAAGTCAGCTTGTTAAGAGAAACTACAAAGGCTTTATTAAAGAACGAGCATAGGGAAATGCATAATTCCCTATTGCTCACCTAATTTTGAGGAGGATTAACCATGAATTTAATTCTTATGGGGCTTCCTGGTGCAGGCAAAGGCACACAAGCTGAGAAAATTGTCGAAAAATACGGCATTCCTCATATATCTACTGGTGATATGTTCCGTGCAGCGATTAAAGACGGCACTGAACTAGGTCTTCAAGCAAAATCGTTTATGGATCAAGGTCATCTTGTTCCCGATGAGGTAACAATTGGTATTGTACGTGAACGATTAGCTAAAGATGATTGCCAAAATGGTTTTTTACTGGATGGTTTTCCTAGAACAGTTGCGCAGGCTGAAGCACTAGAAGAGACTCTGAAAGTAATGAATCGTAAAATTGACTTCGTGTTAAACATTCATGTAGACCAACAACTTTTAATTGAACGTTTAACAGGTCGTCGTATTTGCAAAGAGTGTGGAGCAACTTATCATTTAATTTTCAATCCACCTGTTGAAGAGGGTGTTTGCCCTAAATGTGGCGGAGAACTTTATCAACGTGCGGATGATAATGAAGAAACAGTTGCAAATCGCCTTGAAGTAAATATCAAACAAACTCAGCCTTTACTTGATTTCTACAATAATCTTGGTTATGTAAAAACAATTGAAGGTGAACAAGAGATTACTAAAGTCTTCAACGACATTGATAATCTTTTAAAAGAGTTAGTTTAATAATTGAACGATAAGATCGTCGTTCCTTGTGTATGACGTATTGTTGTTTCGTCAAAACTGATACAGTTATAAAAGCTTAAACATAGCTTTGCTTGGAACGATTGATATAATATAGGTCTTTAGTAGGCCAAAAATCTCCAACATATCAGAGCACTTTGGCTTAATGTTCCTAAGCGTATGTTTGCCTACAAGCAAGCTACTGATTTGAAGAAAGGAGAATGCCCTAATGGCGAAAGATGATGTAATTGAAATTGAAGGTACCGTTACGGAAACACTTCCGAATGCGATGTTCAAGGTTGAATTGGAAAATGGTCATGTCGTTCTTGCACACGTTTCTGGTAAAATTCGTATGAACTTCATTCGTATTCTTCCAGGTGACAAAGTTACTGTAGAACTATCTCCATATGATTTAACTCGTGGCCGTATTACGTACCGTTTTAAATAATAAATATGCACTCCGTAATCTACAAGGAGGTTGAAATCATGAAAGTGAGACCATCAGTAAAACCAATCTGTGAAAAATGTAAAGTTATCCGCAGACGTGGTAAAGTAATGGTAATTTGTGAAAATCCAAAACATAAACAAAAACAAGGTTAATAAAAAAGGAGGTGCACTAGAATGGCTCGTATTGCTGGTGTAGATATTCCTCGCGACAAACGCGTGGTTGTTTCTTTAACTTATGTATACGGAATCGGTCGTGCAACTTCTGAAAAAATCTTAGCTGATGCTGGTATTTCAGAAGACACTCGTGTACGTGATTTAACAGAAGAAGAATTAGGTAAAATTCGTGAATTAATCGACAAGTTGAAAGTTGAAGGGGATCTTCGTCGTGAAGTTTCTTTAAACATTAAACGTCTAATCGAAATCGGTTCATATCGTGGTATTCGCCACCGTCGTAGCTTACCTGTTCGTGGTCAAAACACTAAAAACAATGCTCGTACTCGTAAAGGCCCACGCCGCACAGTAGCGAACAAGAAGAAATAATATTTTTTAAGTAAAGGAGGGTATTCAACATGGCACGTAAAACAAATGTACGTAAACGTCGTGTGAAAAAGAATATTGAAGCTGGTACAGCTCATATTCGTTCAACTTTCAATAACACAATCGTAACAATCACTGATGTTCATGGTAACGCAATTTCTTGGTCAAGCGCTGGATCATTAGGTTTCAAAGGATCTCGTAAATCTACTCCATTCGCTGCACAAATGGCTGCTGAAACTGCTGCTAAAGCTTCTATGGAACACGGTTTAAAAACTCTTGACGTAACTGTTAAAGGTCCGGGTGCTGGTCGTGAGGCTGCTATCCGTGCTCTTCAAGCTGCTGGTCTTGAAGTAACTGCTATCAGAGACGTTACTCCAGTTCCACATAACGGATGCCGTCCACCAAAACGTCGTCGTGTATAATTTGTCTGTATAAATTTTCAAAAATTGTCTATAATGGATTATGATATATGTTTGGCAAATATTAACAGACATCTCTTGTTGTGCACAATTAGGAACTGCCTAATAGGGACTTTCGGTTAGCATGGTCTAACCGAGGGTTTCGACGTTTTGAAGGAGGGTTTAAAAAATGATTGAAATCGAAAAGCCGAAAATCGAAACGGTTGAGATCAGTGACGATTCCAAATACGGTAAATTCGTTATTGAACCACTTGAGCGTGGATATGGTACAACGCTAGGTAACTCCTTACGTCGTATCCTTTTATCCTCACTTCCTGGTGCCGCTGTTACTGCTATTCAAATTGATGGCGTGTTACATGAGTTCTCTACAGTTGAAGGTGTTGTAGAAGACGTTACAACAATGATCCTTAATGTTAAAAAACTTGCTCTGAAAATTTATTCAGACGAAGAAAAAACATTAGAAATTGATGTACGCGGTGAAGGGCCAATTACTGCAGCCGATATTACGCATGATAGCGATGTTGAAGTTCTAAATCCAGATCTTCATATTGCAACTCTTGCTAAAGATGCTCATTTACGTATGCGTCTAACTGCTAGACGTGGACGTGGATACATCCCTGCAGATGGTAACAAAAGAGAGGATCAAGCAATAGGTGTTATTCCTATCGACTCGATTTACACTCCAGTGTCTCGTGTCACATACCAAGTTGAAAATACACGTGTGGGACAGGTTTCAAATTTCGATAAGTTAACACTTGATGTTTGGACTGACGGAAGTATTGGACCAAAGGATGCTATCGCACTTGGTTCAAAAATTCTTACTGAACACTTAAACATTTTTGTAGGTTTAACTGACGAAGCTAAAAATGCAGAAATCATGGTCGAAAAAGAAGAAGATCAAAAAGATAAAGTCCTTGAAATGACGATTGAAGAACTTGATCTTTCTGTTCGTTCATATAACTGCTTAAAGCGAGCTGGTATTAATACTGTACAAGAGCTTGCGAATAAGACAGAAGAAGACATGATGAAAGTACGTAACTTAGGTCGTAAGTCTTTAGAAGAAGTAAAACATAAGTTAGAAGAGTTAGGTCTTGGCCTACGTAAAGAAGACTGATTGTAGCTTCGATAAAGGGAGAGGCGTTCTCTTCATGTCTATATGACCCAATTTTGATACTACTTACAAAGGAGGGAACTAGAAATGGGATACAGAAAATTAGGACGTACTAGCTCACAACGTAAAGCTATGTTACGTGACTTAGCTACTGATTTAATTATCAACGAACGTATTCAAACAACTGAGACTCGTGCGAAGGAGTTACGTTCAGTTGTTGAAAAAATGATTACTTTAGGTAAACGTGGAGACTTACACGCTCGTCGTCTAGCTGCTGCTTACATCCGTAATGAAGTTGCTAACGCTGAAAACGGTCAAGACGCTTTACAAAAATTATTTGCTGACATCGCTCCTCGTTACACTGAGCGCCAAGGTGGATACACTCGTATCGCAAAAATTGGTCCTCGTCGTGGAGACGCTGCACCAATGGTTGTTATCGAATTAGTTTAATATTCGAATACAAAAGGGCTCGACGTTTCTTGTAAACATGTCGTTGCCCTTTTTTTCTGTTTACTTTTAGACTATTATATATCTATAAACAATGAGAAATTATAGGTGAACAAATGAGAAAAGATAGTATTAAAGTAGATAACATCTCTTTTAAATATCCACAGGCACAATCAAATGCAGTTCATTCTGTATCATTTAATATAAAAGAAAATGAATGGATCGCTATTGTAGGTCGAAACGGATCTGGAAAGTCAACATTAGCTAAACTTTTAAATGGACTAATATTACCCGAAGAGGGCCAAATTGTGATTGATGAAGAAATTAGCTTATCAGAAAAAACAATTTGGGACGTCCGAAAGAAAATAGCGATGGTATTTCAAAATCCTGATAATCAGTTTGTAGGTACGACAGTAATAGACGATATTGCATTTGGATTAGAAAACCATGGAATTGAGAAAAAAGAAATGGATCGTCGAATTGAAGAAGTTTTAAACATCGTCAATATGAACGAATTTGTACTCCATGAGCCACACTCTCTTTCTGGTGGCCAAAAACAAAGAGTAGCAATAGCAGGAGCATTAGCAATTCAACCAAGTATATTAATATTAGATGAAGCTACCTCGATGTTAGATCCTTTCGGTAGAAAAGAAGTAATCGAGACAATTCGTAGTTTACATAAAGACATTAATATGACTGTTATTTCAATTACGCATGATATAGAAGAAGCAATACATGCAGACCGTATTTTAATTATGCATGATGGTCATTTAGTTCAAAGCGTAACGCCAGAAGAGCTTTTAAAAACAGAGTTTTCTTTAGAGTCGCTTGGATTAGCATCTCCTTTTACAAATAACCTTTCTAGTTTATTAATCGAAAAAGGTTTACCTTTGAGACAAGACCATCTAGAGCAAGAAAGCTTGGTGAGCGAATTATGCAAATTACTTTTGAAAAAGTAGGCTATACTTATCAGCCGAAGACACCTTTCGAGCATCGTGCTCTTTATGATATTGATGTTACGATACCAGATGGGTCATATTATGCTGTAATTGGTCACACAGGCTCAGGTAAATCTACTTTTCTGCAACATTTAAATGGCCTCTTACAACCAACGGAGGGCATCGCCAAAATAGACGATATTACTCTTTTATCAGATAAGAAAAATAAGAATTTAAAATCATTAAGAAAAAAAGTAGGCTTAGTTTTTCAGTTTCCTGAGCAGCAATTATTTGAAGAAACTATAGAGAAAGATATTTGCTTTGGTCCAATGAATTTTGGTGTATCTGAAGATGAAGCAAAAAAAAGAGCTAAAGATCTAATTGAAAAAGTAGGCTTAAGTGAAGAATATTTAATGAAGTCACCATTTGAATTAAGTGGTGGTCAAATGAGAAGGGTTGCTATTGCAGGTGTTTTAGCAATGGAGCCAGAAGTTTTAGTTTTGGATGAACCAACGGCTGGTCTTGATCCTAGTGGTCAAAAGGCGTTAATGGATATGTTTTATGAATTGCATAAAGAAAAGGGCCTGACGATCATTTTGGTGACGCATAGCATGGAAGATGCAGCGAGATATGCTGATACGATCCATGTGCTTCAAAAAGGGACTACGTATTTAAAGGGAAGCCCTTTAGAAGTGTTCTCATATGAAAAGGAACTAGAGGAAATTGGATTACAAATTCCACTTTCTTTAAAATTCCACCAAGAACTAAATCAAAAGTTAGGCATTAAAGAAAAAGCTACAAGTTTAACAATCGAACAACTCGCTAATTATATAGCGAATCTTTATAATGGGGAAACAAAATGAATAGTCTAATTATCGGAAAATATATTCCAATCGATTCTCTTATTCATCGTCTAGATGCTAGAGCAAAACTTCTTACAATGTTCATTTTTATTTGTATCGTTTTCTTAGCAAATAATTTTATAACATACGGTATTTTATTTTTATTTTCAATTGTAACAGTATTGCTATCAAGAGTACCTCTAAATTATTATTTAAAAGGATTGAGAGCAATCTGGTTGTTAGCAGTGTTTACGTTTTTATTGCATGTTTTTACAAATAAAGAGGGACCACTAATTTATCATTTTGGATGGGTCGAAATTCATAAAGAAGGAATTATTCAAGGTATTTATATATCTTTGAGATTTTTTCTTTTAGTTTCCATTACTACCTTACTGACATTAACAACAAATCCAATCGAAATTACCGATGGACTTGAGTCATTATTTAACCCATTTAAAAGGTTTGGTCTACCAGTGCATGAAATGGCTTTAATGATGTCAATTTCACTACGATTTATTCCAACGCTTATGGAAGAGACTGAAAAGATTATGAAGGCACAATCGTCTCGAGGAGTGGATTTCTCTTCAGGACCTATAAAAGACAGGTTAAAAGCATTAGTTTCTTTACTTGTTCCATTATTTATTCATTCATTTAAACGAGCTGAAGACTTAGCAGTTGCAATGGAAGCTAGAGGTTACCAAGGCGGAGATGGAAGATCAAAGTTTCGTATTATGAAGTGGCATTTACGGGATACAGCATGTTTTGTTGTCTTACTGATTTTGTTTTTACTATTATTGTTTTTACGTAAGTAATGGAGATAAGTTATGAATCGAATTAAATGTATAATTTCATATGATGGCACACTATTTAATGGATACCAAGTACAACCTAATCAGAGAACAGTCCAAACAGATTTTGAGAAGGTTCTAACAAAAATGCACAAAGGTAATCCAATAAGAATCCATGCATCTGGTAGGACAGATACAGGGGTACACGCAGTAGGACAAGTAATTCATTTTGATAGTGAATATGCCCTTCAACCAGAGCAATGGAAGAGAGCATTAAATGCACAATTGCCTAAAGATATTAATGTGAGATATGTAGAGATTGTCGATGATAATTTTCATTCTAGATTTGATGTCGTTCGGAAAGAATACCGTTATTTTATTTGGAATGAAAAAGACGAAAATGTTTTTTCTAGAAACCATCATTATTTTTTTCCTTTTGATCTAAATATTGCTAAAATGCAAGAAGCATTAGATTGCTTACTAGGTACACATGATTTTAGTTCCTTTTGTGCATCAAATACGGATATTAAGGATAAAGTACGAACGATTTATAAAGGAAGTATTAATAAAACAGATCAGGGTATTGTCATCGCTCTTGAAGGAAATGGTTTTCTTTATAATATGGTAAGAATAATTGTTGGAACATTAATTGAAGTAGGGCAAGGAAAGCGTGATGTAAAAAGTGTTAAAAACGCATTATTAGCACGTGATCGAGCCAAGGCTGGCAAGACTTCACCACCTAATGGGCTGTTTTTATGGAAAGTTGATTATAACAACTAATCCTGGTGTAACATTTGCTTGACATTAGAAGGTATAAAGTTTAATATTAAATACGGTATTGTTTTAAGAACCACGATTAGCCCCGGAACCAGTCGTGTTAAAGATAAACAATAAAAACAATTTTACTTTATGTATATTGTATTAGGAGGAAAATAGAATGCGCACAACTTATATGGCAAAAGCTAGCGAAGTTGAACGTAAGTGGTTCGTTGTAGACGCTGAAGGAAAAACTTTAGGTCGTCTTGCAACTGAAGTAGCTACTTTACTTCGCGGTAAGCACAAACCAACTTTCACACCACACGTTGATACAGGTGATAACGTAATCATCATCAATGCTGAGAAAGTTCATTTAACAGGAAACAAATTAAACGATAAAATTTACTACCGTCATACAATGTATGCTGGTGGTTTAAAAGAGCGTACAGCTTTAGAAATGCGTACTAACTACCCAGTTAAAATGCTTGAGTTAGCTGTTAAAGGTATGCTTCCAAAAGGACGTCTTGGACGTGCTCAATTTAAAAAGTTACACGTGTATGCTGGTAACGAGCATCCACACCAAGCACAAAAACCAGAAGTTTTCGAACTTCGCGGATAATTATAAAAGGAGGGCATTCACATGGCACAAGTACAATACTATGGCACAGGACGTCGTAAAAGCTCAGTAGCTCGTGTACGTTTAGTTCCTGGCGAAGGACGCGTTATCATTAACGGTCGTGATTTTGAAGATTACATCCCATTCGCTGCATTAAGAGAAGTTGTTAAACAACCACTTGTTGCAACTGAAACATTAGGTAGCTATGATATTTTAGTAAACGTTAACGGTGGTGGATACACTGGTCAAGCTGGTGCAATTCGTCACGGTATCTCAAGAGCATTATTACAAGTTGATCCTGAATACCGCGGAACTTTAAAACGCGCTGGATTATTAACTCGTGATGCACGTATGAAAGAGCGTAAAAAATACGGTCTTAAAGGTGCACGTAGAGCTCCTCAGTTCTCAAAACGTTAATTTTTATTTATACGTTCAAAACTCCTCTCCACTTTGTGGACAGGAGTTTTTTATTTTTGTAGGTTTATTTCATCATGTATAAATTCTGCTATTTTCAATTCTTCCCCTTACTATACTTCTATTTCCCTATCTTTCCTTTGATTATGGACAGATTTTTTACTTTTTCTTTTGATTTATTCCTTGTTCAATCCGTTCGACCATTTAAGTTTTTGAAACTTTTTATAATTATTTTAAAAGTGTTTGTAGGTTTTTGTATTGTTTTGTAGGTTTGCATATAGAATTAGTTAAGTATTTCATTTATATATTTGAAAGCGTTAACAAGGGGGATTTATATGAAGAAATTTGGATTAGCTACGCAAATCTTTGTTGCTCTTATATTAGGTATTGTTGTAGGGGCTTTAGTATACGGAAATGAAAAAGCAATATCTTATATTCAACCGATTGGTGATATCTTTATTCATTTAATTAAAATGATCGTTATGCCAATTGTAATTTCAGCTCTTGTAGTAGCTGTAGCAGGTGTAGGGGATATAAAGAAGCTAGGAAAACTTGGAGGAAAAACACTTCTTTATTTTGAAATCATTACGACGATTGCGCTTGGAATTGGAATGCTTGCAGCGAATTTATTCCACCCAGGTAAAGGCGTAGATATGACTCATCTACAAAAAGGTGATATTTCAGCATATGAACAAACAGCAACTGCAACACAACAAAGTGGTTTTGCAGAGACAATTGTTCATATTTTCCCGAAAAATGTGTTTGAATCAATGGCACAAGGTGATTTATTGCCGATTATTTTCTTCTCTGTTCTATTTGGTTTAGGAGTAGCAGCAATAGGGGATAAAGGAAAGCCTGTTCTTGGATTTTTTGAAGGCGTATTAGAAGCGATGTTTTGGGTTACAAATCAAGTTATGAAAACCGCTCCGTTTGGGGTATTCGCGTTAATTGCTGTAACGGTTGCGAAGTTTGGTGTAAGTACTTTATTACCACTTGGTAAACTTGTTTTAGCTGTTTATATAACTGTGGCATTTTTTGCTATTGTTATTTTAGGTATTAATGCTAAAATGACAGGGACGAATATTTTTACACTTATGAAGATTTTAAAGGAAGAGCTGATTCTTTCTTTTACAACAGCAAGTTCGGAAGCAGTACTTCCAAACATTATGAAAAAAATGGAAGACATGGGTTGTCCAAAAGCAATAGTATCTTTTGTTATACCGACAGGGTACTCGTTTAATTTAACGGGTTCAGCGATTTACCAAGCACTTGCTGCATTATTTGTTGCTCAGATGTACAATATTCACATGTCATTTATGGAGCAGGTAACATTATTATTTGTACTAATGCTTACGTCAAAAGGTATGGCTGGTGTCCCTGGTGCATCGTTCGTAGTAGTACTGGCTACACTAGGTTCAATGGGATTACCTTTAGAAGGAATCGCATTAATTGCAGGTATTGATCGTATTTTAGATATGGTTCGTTCTGCAGTAAATGTATTAGGAAACTCGTTAGCAGCCATTACAATGGCGAAATGGGAAGGCGAATACGATAAAGATAAAGCGCAACAATATATTGATTCGATTAAGGAGTCAAAAGTTGCGTAAAGATGGGAGAAAAAACAAATGGCGGCTACTGAAATTAAACCAAACATACGCATTGAAAAAGATTTTTTAGGGGAAAAAGAAATTCCAGCAGATGCCTACTATGGTGTACAAACATTACGTGCAGTTGAGAATTTTCCTATTACTGGTTATAAAATTCACGAAGAGCTGATTAAAGCTTTAGCAATTGTAAAGAAAGCAGCAGCACTTGCTAACGTAGAAACAAAACGCCTTTATGAGGGAAATGGTAAAGCGATTGCAGAGGCAGCTCAAGAAATTATTGAGGGCAAATGGCATGATCAGTTCATTGTTGATCCAATTCAAGGTGGAGCAGGGACATCAATGAATATGAATGCAAATGAAGTGATTGCAAATCGTGCGCTTGAAATACTAGGTAAAGAAAAAGGAGACTATTTCTGTATTAGTCCAAATACCCATGTAAATATGTCGCAATCTACAAATGATGCATTCCCAACTGCAATTCATATCGCGACTTTAAATATGTTAGAGAAATTATTAAACACAATGAATTATATGCGTGATGTATTTGACTTAAAGGCAAAAGAATTTGACCATGTCATTAAAATGGGCCGTACTCACTTACAAGATGCAGTACCTATTCGTTTAGGACAAGAATTCGAAGCATATTCTCGAGTACTTGGTCGTGATATAAAACGTATCGAACAATCTCGTCAGCACTTATATGAAGTAAATATGGGGGCTACAGCGGTTGGAACAGGTTTAAATGCAGATCCACGCTATATTGAACTAGTTGTTAAGCAACTTGCTGAAATAAGCGGCTTATCACTTGTTGGAGCTGAGCATCTTGTTGATGCTACTCAAAACACTGATGCTTACACAGAAGTATCGGCTGCTCTAAAAGTATGTATGATGAATATGTCTAAAATTGCGAATGATTTACGTTTAATGGCTTCTGGCCCACGTGCAGGTCTTGGTGAAATTTCATTGCCAGCACGTCAACCTGGTTCATCTATTATGCCAGGTAAAGTAAATCCTGTAATGGCAGAAGTTATTAACCAAGTTGCATTCCAAGTAATCGGTAATGATCATACAATCTGTTTAGCGTCTGAAGCAGGACAATTAGAATTAAACGTTATGGAGCCTGTTTTAGTATTTAATTTACTTCAATCAATTAACATTATGAATAATGCATTCCGTGTATTTACAGATAATTGTTTAAAAGGAATTGAAGCTAATGAAGACAGAATGAAAGAATATGTAGAAAAGAGCGTTGGTCTAATCACAGCGGTTAATCCACATATCGGTTATGAAGTTGCTGCGAGAATAGCGAGAGAAGCTATTTTAACAGGAAAGCCAATTCGTGAACTTTGCTTAAAATATGATGTATTATCAGAAGAAGAGCTTGATTTAATTTTAGATCCATTTGAAATGACTCACCCTGGTATTGCTGGTGCAGTTCTTTTAGAACGTCAATAAAACAGTCAGTCTGCTGATAAACGCTCACTATCTATTTGCTTAGCCTGTTTGCGGTGCTTATACCGCCATGTATGTAAATCGAGCACCGCTTCTGGCCTTGCGGATTGAAAGATAATTCGTTTTCAATCAGTCTGACAATTAATAATTACAAAGTAAGGGCGAAAAGCCCTTTTTTGCTTAACTAAAAAAGATAAAAATAAAAAAGATAGAAAAGGGATGGGATTATATGCATAAATTCAAGGTAGGTTCGAATGGAGAAGTGGAGACTACCTTGCGTGGTGCCGAATTATTAGGTGTACCAATGCTTAATAAAGGAGTTGCATTTACTCAAGAGGAACGAAAAGAATTAGGTTTAACAGGATTATTACCGCCAGCTGTACTGACGCTGGAGGAGCAAGCTAAACGAGCTTACGCGCAATTCTCGTCACAACCTACAGATTTGCATAAAAATGTTGCATTATCAGCTTTACATGATCGTAATGAAACATTATTTTATCGAGTACTAACTGATCACTTACCTGAAATGCTTCCGGTTGTTTATACACCAACCGTTGGGTTAGCAATTCAACGTTATAGTAATGAATATAGAAGACCTCGTGGTTTGTACCTTTCAATTAATGAAGAAGATGGTATTGCGGAAGCATTTGATAATTATGGGGCAAATGCAGATGAAATTGATTTAATCGTTATTACTGACGGTGAAGGAATATTAGGAATTGGTGACTGGGGAGTTGGAGGTATTAATATCGCAATTGGTAAATTAGCGGTATATACAGCTGCAGCAGGTATTGATCCAGCAAGAGTATTGCCAGTCGTTTTAGATGTTGGTACTGATCGTGAAGAGCTACTAGATAATCCATTTTATGTTGGAAACCGTCATCCTCGCGTTCGCGATAGCCGATATGATGCGTTCATTGATAAGTTTGTAACGACTGCTGTAGAAAAATTCCCAAATGCATTACTTCATTGGGAAGATTTTAGTTCTAAAAATGCACGAAACATTTTAGATAAATATCGTCACCAAGTTTGTACTTTCAATGATGATATTCAAGGCACAGGAGCTGTATCACTTGCAGCTGTATTAGCAGCAGTGAATGCATCTGGTATTCCATTAAGTGAACATCGTGTAGTTGTACTCGGTGCAGGAGCGGCTGGTATTGGAATCGCAGATCAAGTACGTGATGCAATGGTACGTGAAGGCCTTTCATTCGAATTAGCAAACCGCAGATTCTGGTGTATTGACCGAAATGGATTGCTTGCAGAGGATATGCAAGGGTTGTTCGACTTCCAACAACCGTATGCACGCCCAATCGAGGAAAATAACTCAGGTGTAAGCCTAGCAGAAGTTGTAAGCCAAGTTCATCCTACGATTTTAATTGGTACTTCAACGGTTGCCGGTGCTTTCACAGAAGAGATTGTAAAAGATATGGCAGCACATGTTGAAAGACCTGTAATTTTACCGATGTCCAATCCTACACCACTTGCAGAAGCAAAACCTTCTGATTTAATTAAGTGGACTGAAGGAAGAGCATTGGTAGCAACAGGAAGTCCTTTTGCTCCAGTAACATATAACAAAACGGTTTATGTAATTGGTCAATCAAATAACGCGCTTATTTTCCCAGGCTTAGGACTTGGAACAAATGTTTCACGCGCTAGTATTATTACGGATGGAATGTTTGCAGCGGCTGCAGAAGCTGTAGCGGAAATGATCGATGTAAGTAAATTAGGTGCACCTTTACTTCCTCAAATCGAGAATCTACGTACTATTTCTGAAGTAGTTGCGATTGAAGTAGCAAAAGCAGCAGTTGCTGATGGAGTAGCACGAGTTGTACACGACGATATTGAGCAAGCAGTACGAAACGCAATGTGGGAGCCTGCATATCGTCCGATTAAAGCTACAAAAGAATTGGTCACTATATAAAAACAAAACTACAGCTTGTATTATCAAGCTGTATTTTCTTATGAAATTTCGTAGTATGGAGGATCATTGTGTTAATAACAACAAGGCGATATACTAGTAGCAAAAATCAGGAAGTGGCGGATTTGAAATCAAAAGGACTGCAAGGTAAAGATATCTGGATTGTTATTGCACTTATGGTTATAGTTCCAATAGCGGGTGAACTGAACTTTCATCCATTTGATAATATATTTCGCGTTAGTTTTGGAACCCCAATTTTTTTCTTTTCTTTATTGTATTTTAGGAATTATCATTCTGTTTTAATGGGGCTATTAATAGGCATATCTGTCTTTGTATTCCGTGTTGGACTAGATTGGTTAGTATTGACCGATTTTAATCTTGCCTCATCTTTTTCAGTTAGATTTCCTACTTTCTTATATTATTTTTCATATTCCATTTTATTTTATTTACTGAAGGTGAATCGGTTTCAGCATCCTTTACTAATAGGAATCTTCGGTATTACTATTGAAATCACTTCTAGTTTAATCGAATTAATACTTCAACTATATGGGATGGGTTCTTCACTTACAGTCGATGAGCTAAACAAAATTATTATTATTGCAGTGTTTAGAAGCTTCTTTGTATTAGCGTTTATCAATATGATGAAACTTTACGAGCTAAAACTAAAGGAATCGCAAACGCGTAAAGAAAATGAAAATATGCTTATGCATTTATCCAATTTGTATGTAGAGTCTGTTTATTTGAAAAAGACATTACAAAATGCCGAAACAATAACGAAAGAATCCTACAATTTATATCGAGACATGAGTAAATACAAACAGGAATTAGGAGTTCCAATTGAAAAATGGGGGAGCAAATCTTTAAGAATTGCAGGAGAGGTACATGAAATAAAAAAGGATAACCAAAGAATTTTTGCTGGACTTTCTAAACTAATTACAAGTGAAAGTTTGCCTGAATATATGAGTGTAAATGATTTAGTGACAATGGTTATTCGAATTAATCAAAAATATGCAGGCATGCTAGGAAAGAAAATTGAGTTTATTTCTCAAGTAAAGGGACAACATCCGCATTATCATATCTATCTAATGCTATCATTTATTAATAATTTAGTTGCGAACGCAGTTGAAGCTATAGAGCATAAAGGGACGATTCTCTTATCAATAGAAAGAGTTGAAGATTGGATTGAATGTAAGGTTATTGATAATGGACCTGGAGTTCCTTCAAAAAATATGAAGCTTATTTTTAAACCTGGATTTACTTCTAAATATAGCCATGATGGAACCCCATCTACAGGAATCGGTTTATCCTATATCAAAGAAATGGCAGAAGAACTTGGAGGAGAGGTTACTCTCAATCAAAAAGAGAGTGAATGTATTTTTACGATTCGACTACCAATCGGAGCTCTCGTCTTAGAAAGGATGAATTTATGAACTTTTATATTACAGATGATGATGAAGTTTTTCGATCGATGTTATCACAAATTATAGAGGATGAAGAATTAGGTGAAGTGGTTGGTGAAGCGGAAGACGGCTTTTTATTAGATGCAAATACACTTGAAATAAATCAAGTTGATATATTATTTATCGATTTATTAATGCCTCTTCAGGACGGTATAGAAACAATACGGAGTATGGGGTCTTCATTCAAAGGGAAAATTATTATGATTTCTCAAGTGGAGTCTAAAGAATTAATTGGAGAAGCTTATTCTCTCGGTATTGAATATTACATTACTAAGCCATTGAACAAAATTGAAGTGATATCGGTCGTTAGAAAGGTCTTGGAGCGGATTCGACTAGAGCGATCGATTTTTGATATTCAAAAGTCATTAAGTAATGTTTTTGAGGTAAATTCAATCAATCAACATAGTCCAGTGTCTGATAAAAAGAAAATTACGGATTGGGGACAGGTTCTACTATCAGAACTTGGCATAGCTGGAGAAAATGGAAGTAAAGACTTGCTTGATATGCTTAATTACCTATATGAATATGAAACGAATGTTGGTTTAGAGGCAGGATTTCCTACATTAAAGGATATTTACACGCACATTAGTTTGAAAAAGCTAGGGATTGTAAATTCTCAAGAAGACGTTGAGCGGGAAAGGAAATCATCAGAACAACGAGTTCGTAGAGCAATTTATCAATCATTAAACCATATGGCATCAATAGGACTGACAGATTTTGCGAACCCTAAATTTGAAAATTATGCTTCAAAGTTTTTTGATTTTGAAACAGTTCGTCAAAGAATGAGTGAATTGAAGCAAGTATCCTTGACTTCATCAACACATACTCGCATTAATGCAAAGAAATTTATACAAGTTTTATACTTTGAATCGAAACAGCTTTTAGTTGAAAGATATTAAAAATAAATTTTATTAGGCCCTCAAGTAGCGCTTATGCTGAGGGCCTTTTCGTATGAGATTACTTTCTGGAATAAACTAACAAGTATACTCATATTTTAAAATGACGAAAAATTAAAAAATTCTAATAATTCGTTCTGGAATTGTAGCATACATGATTTTTAAAAGAATAAAATAATATACCTTAATAAATTATATCTATGGACATCTACGTTAGGGGTGATGTACATTGAGCTTGATCGACTGGATAATGGGCAAAATGAATTTTCAATCAAGTACTAATTCTTTTGAATTATTAAATGATGAAGGGGATGGTCAATTAACATTAGGCGATACATTATTTAAGAATGATGTGATCAGGGCATGTATTAGACCTAAAGCCAATGCAATTGGAAAACTAAAAGTAACGCATGTTAGAGAAAATAATAGAGAATGCAAGATTAACCCTGATCCATGGGTTTATAATGTACTGCAAGAACCAAATCCATTTATGTCTAGGCAATTACTTTTAGAGAAAATGGTAACTCAGCTTGACCTAAACAGTAATGCGTTTGCATTTATAAAGCGAAATGATTTTGGTTATCCTACTGCTATTTTTCCTATTCCTTGTACGAAAGTTGAAGTGCTCGAAAATAATCAAGGATTGATCTTTTTAAAATTCACATTCAAAACCAAAAATGTACTAATTTTACCTTATAGCGATATTATTCATTTAAGACAAGATTTTAATAGTAATGATCTATTTGGTACGCCCCCATATGATCCCTTACTTCCTTTATTAGAAGTGATTGATTCTGTAGATGACAGTATCGTCAATAATGTAAGTAACAATCGTTTTATGAATTGGTTATTAAACTTTAAGGAAGTACTAGATCAAGATGATATGATTAAGAATACGAATGAATTCGTAAACAATTATATGAAATATACAGGAGACGGTGTAAAAGCAGGTTTTTCAGAGCCAACTTACACTTTACAACAAGTACCTTCAAATAATTATGCTCCAGAAGCACAAAGAACAAGTGATGCAATCAAAAGAATCTATAGTTTTTTTAATACGAACGAAAACATCGTTCAAAGTACATTTAATGAGGATCAGTGGAATTCGTATAATGAAGCTGTTATTAATCCTTTAGTCATCCAGCTAAATAATGAATTTACACGTAAGTTCTTCACCCCAGCGGAACGGAAAAATGGTAATCGGATCGTTTTTGAAGCATCTAACTTAGAATTTGCATCGATTGCAACTAAATTAGCATTTTCAATTATGGTAGAACGAGCTTCTTTAACTCCTAATGAATGGCGTTCTCTATTTGGAATCGGACCAATCCAAAGAGGAGATGTACCACTTCTAAAAAATGATACAGCACCAATCGATCAGAAAGAAAGAGATAGAGAATTTGAGTTGCGTGTTGAAAGGGAAAAGAAACGCGAAGAAGAAATTGAAAGATGCAGACAAGAGTGTTTAGAAGAATGCAAAGAATTTAAAGAATTTTGTAAGGAAGAACAGAAGAAACTTTTAGAAAAACCAGAAACAGACGAAAAAAATAATTAATTAGATAAAATAGAGCTATTAACTAATTATTAGTTAGGCTTTTTTTTTTCAATTAGAAAGTTAGCATAGGTTAAATAGATAGGATACTTGTCCGAACACTTTTTCTATTGGTTCATATAGTAAAGTAAAAGCTAATATTAAACCTATTTATGGAGTTGTTTATATGTTTGAAAAAGATGCGATTATTACCCTATTAGGTAGTTCTGGCGGAGTGGCAAAGGCAGTACTTTCTATATTTAATAAAGCGGCAAAGGATCCAAATGATCCGCTCCAACAGATAATGAAAAATGCCAGGTTTCATTTAATTGATTTGAAACAGAAAGATTTAACCTATTTTGAAAGGATTATTCCTAACCTAATAGAAAACGTTACATTTCATGAAATGAATGTTAATAATATTGATTTATTGAAAAAACATCTAATAGAGAGTAATACAGTTATTGTAGTTGATGTTTCTAGAGCAGATTCTGTTGAAATGTTACGCTGTTGTAATGAGTTTGGTGTGAAGTATGTCAACACAGCTTTAGAAAGTGAAATAGTAGATGAAGATGAAAGTATTAGTTCTGGGTTCCCGCTTAAAGAACGCTTACGTATCTTCGAGGAAAATAAACGAAAGTTTAAAAATACTACAGCAATTATTGGTTCAGGAATGAATCCTGGGATTGTGCAATGGATGGCAATCGATTTAATGAACCAATTCCCTTCCGAAAAACCTCTTGCATGTTACATTGTTGAACATGATAATTCTTTTTATGAAAACCCTTCAATAGCTCAAAAAGAAACAATTTACACCACTTGGTCCCCAGATTGCTTCCTAGAAGAGGCTGTCACAAGCTTTCCTATGTTTGTTAAACAAAATATTCCAATCTTCTTGTATGATGATGTTTATTCAGTTGAATTTAAAGTAACGTTAGGGGAAAAAGTCTTTTATGGTTGTCTTATGCCACATGAAGAAGTATTTATTATTGGCAAATTGTTCAACTTAGAAAGCGGTTTTGTGTATCGTGTTAATGAGCATACAACAAATCTAATTAGAAATAATTTAAAAAACAAGGACGAAATATTGGGTTTTGATAAAAAGCTTCTAGATCCTTCAACAGCTCCATTGGTAGGAGAGGACGTGGTTGGAGTTTTACTTGTGTACGAAGATAAAGAGCGCTATATCTATAATGTTATGAACAATAAAGATTCATTCGCTAATTACGGTACAAATGCAACCTATCTTCAAGTTGCGTGCGGAGTTTATGCAGGAGTTGCAAGTTTATTTTTGGATACTGTATTAAAAGGTGCCTACTTTGTAGATGAGTTAGTATTAAATACAAATAGTAAATATGGACAGTATTTAAAATATCATATGCCTCAGTTTGTATATGGAAAAAATGAAAAAAGTGATGGATTACTTTTACAAAGAATGAAATCATTCGATAATTAAAAATACGAAAGAGGGGGAAAGTTTTTTGATTCCCCTCTTTTATATTTTATTTAAGTACAGGTAGACTTTTGTAAGTCTCGAAAAATGCGTTTTCAATTCAAAATTAATACAATTTTTCTATTATATAAAATCTGTGTCTTTTATGAAAATTACTATTTTTTTATGGAAGAAATTAAGTATGTAGTTTTTGAATGAAGCACCCCTTTTCGTCTTAGACTATGGCTACGGGGAGGTTTCATCATGAATCTTATAACAAATTTCCGAGAAAAAAGAAGAGCAAAGCAAATTACATTTGAAAAGAGTTTATTAAAAGAACTAAAAATAATGCAATTAAAAGCCCAATTAAAGGATTCATTTTCCTACTGTATAGACGCAGACATTAACCAAAGAAAAGCAAGAGAAGATTACTGTTTAGAGTTAGCGGTAGAAACATATTTATTGGGTGCAAGATATAGCCGATTTGGTTTTTATGGTGAGCCAATTGAGAATGTTAAAAGAAGATCAGCTAAAGAATCTGAATGGTTAGCTTATTTATTTTATTCATCTGTATTTGGTCGTAAGGATGATATTCAAACAGAACCATTTGACCGATGTAAATCTTTTTTAAATAATTGGTGGTTAGATGGATATGTAAAAGGAGAAAGAAGACATAGACTTCGTTTATCAAAGTAAGTCATATTCTTCCTAGTTGTCCCATATATTTTTTATAGGACAATCAGGGGGAGAAAAAATGAAAAGATGGCATTTAATCGTTATCATTGTAACCTTTGTTTTTTTGATTTTGAGTATACCTTTATTACAAAAAACTTCAAAGACCTGGAATTTTAGAGGACTACCTTTAGATGGAAAAGTGATTGTTTTGGATGCTGGGCATGGTGGACCAGATGGAGGTGCTTCAGGTGGAGATGTTATTGAAAAAGTTGTTGCTCTATCAATAACAAACAAACTAAGGGATTATTTACAAGGTCAAGGCGCAACGGTTATTATGACAAGAGATGGAGATTACGATCTAGCAGAGGATGGAATGAAAGGATATAGTAGAAGAAAAAGCGTTGATTTAAGGAAAAGGGTAGAAATTATTAATGGATCGAACGCAGACCTATACATATCAATTCATTTAAACTCCTTACCAAGAACATCTTCAAAAGGTGCACAAACATTCTTTTATGGTTCATTAATTGAAAATGAGCGATTTGCAAAATACGTCCAAGCTGAGTTAAGGGAAAGTCTAAATAATACTCATCGATTAGCGAAAATTATTAATCATGTTTATTTGATGAAATATGCGAAAGTACCAGGAGCGCTTGTAGAAGTTGGCTTTTTATCAAATTATGAAGAAAGTCAGCAGTTAAGAGATGAAGAATATCAAGATAAACTTGCTGCAGCTATATATAGAGGGGTTATTAGATATTATACAGATAAAAATGAACCACCGAATTAATCGGTGTTTCAAACTATTGACAAACGCTCGCTTTCTTCGTTACTTCGTCTGCTTACGGTGCTCATTACCGTTTAGGGTAACTCCGCTCCGCACAGACTTCGTGCCTCGAAAGACAAACGTTTTCAATTAGTTTGAAAATCATATTTTTTGGACTTCGTCTATGATAAGGGACCGCCGAATTATTCGGTGGTTTTCATTTTTACTAACTAATTAATGTTACTTAAGACTAACTATGATACATGTGTTATACTATTTAGTATATTAAGATAACGAGGTGTGAATATGCTTACCAATGAACAAGTATTATCACTTTTAGGTACAATTAATGAGCCATTTTTAAATAAATCATTAGCAGAATTAAATGCTGTTAAAGAAATATCGATAAAAGAAGAAAAGAAACATGTAAGCGTTAAAATTGCATTGTTGAAAACGGGTACAGCAGAACAAATGCAAATTCAAACACAAATTGTTCAGTTATTAAAGCAGAATGGTGCTGATACAGTTGGAATTCGATTTACTGATTTTACAGAAGAAGAAAAAGGTCAGTTTATTGAAGACAATGAAGAAAACTCAACACTTTCACTATTAGATAATAAAAAAGTACAATTTTTAGCAATTGCAAGTGGAAAAGGTGGAGTAGGAAAATCAACTGTTTCTGTAAACTTAGCTGTTTCTTTAGCAAGATTAGGTAAAAAAGTAGGTATAATTGATGCTGATATTTATGGCTTTAGTGTACCGGATATGATGGGAATTACGACAAGACCTGTGATCAGGGGTGAGCGTATCATTCCAGTCGATCGTTTTGGAGTAAAGGTTATTTCAATGGGATTCTTTGTAGAAGATAATTCACCAATTATTTGGAGAGGTCCAATGCTTGGTAAAATGCTACAACAGTTTTTCACAGAAGTTGAATGGGGAGATTTAGACTATTTATTACTAGATTTACCACCAGGTACTGGAGATGTAGCGTTAGACGTTCATAGCATGTTACCATCTTGTAAGGAAATAATTGTTACAACACCACATCCTACCGCTTCAATTGTTGCGGCTAGAGCGGGAGTAATGGCATTAAAAACAAACCATGAAATTATTGGTGTTGTAGAAAACATGAGTTATTTTGAAAGTAAAAAAACTGGCGAAAAAGAGTATGTTTTTGGTAAAGGTGGAGGAGAAAGGCTTGCAAAAGAGCTTCAAACAACTCTATTAGGACAATTACCTTTACAGCAGCCTGATTGGGATGAAGAGGACTTTGCTCCTTCAATATATGATAAAGATCACCCAACTGGTAAAATCTATACGTCGATTGCTGAGCAAGTAGTCGAAAAAATCGTATTAAATAAATAGTAAACAATACCCTTTTAATTTGTATGCTTGTTTTTTGTTAGCAATGGTTATACGATAACCATTGTTAATATTTAGACATGAATTAAATTATTAGGGTATTTATATTGATTAAATAGTTAATAAAGTTTTATATGAATCGTTAATTTAAGAAGAAAATCAGAAGCTTTCTGAAAACGGGGGATTAAGAAACGAATGACGAGTCGGAAATTGGTTCGATTATTTTTAACAACATTACTAGTTGGTGGAATCGCAACAATCTTAACGGGTATTCTTTATGGGTATAAAGAGTATTTTGGTTATGTTCAAGATGGTAGATTTATTAAACTTCTAGTAGAAGTATCATTTTTATTTATATTAGGATTAGTATTCAGTGCAGTAAGTCAGATGGGATTCTTTGCATATTTGACAATACATAGATTCGGATTAGGCTTATTTAAGTCAATATGGAATACAGTTCAAATTGTATTAATTATATTAGCTCTATTTGACTTAGCTTATTTTCGATTTAAAGAGTATGCGCATGGAGAAGCTTTTACTGTCTATTTAATATTCCCAATAGTGCTTTTAGTAGGTAGTTTGATTGTTTCTTATATAAAAATGAAAGAAACAAACAAAGGGGCGTTTATTCCAGCATTATTTTTTATGATTGTCGTTACAATCGTTGAATGGGTTCCTGCATTAAGACAGAATGATCTTTCGTGGTTAATTCTAATGTTAGTACCGTTATTTATTTGTAATGCGTATCAGTTATTAACTTTACACAAAATACTAAAGAGCTAAGAGAAACATCTCTTAGCTTTTTTATTTTACAATTTTAATATTAGTTTTAGTATTAGATATCATTTGGGAAACAGTTATGTTTTTATATCCTTCGTCTTTTAAGTAGGACCAAATTAATGGCAATGCTTTTGGCGTTTGAAGTGCCGAATCACTTGCATGAAGCAAAATGATGTCGCCCGGATCAGTATTATTTTCTACGCTTTTAACAATTTTATTTGTTCCAGGATTTCTCCAGTCTTCAGTATTGACACTCCAATGAATCACAGAAAGATTGTTCCGTGCAGCAAGTTTTATAACTTCTTTATTATATTCACCATTTGGTGGTCTAAATAACTTAACGTCTTTTACGCCTAGACGATTAAATACTTCTGCTGAATTATTTAAATCTCTTTGCATTTCAACTGGAGTTAGCTGGGTGTAGCTTTTATATCGATACCCAAGTGTTCCAATCTCGTGACCTTGCTTAACGATTGTTTCAACGATCTCTGGATGTCGCTCTGCCCATGATGCAGATAAGAAAAAAGTGGCATTCGTAATTTTTTGATTTCGTAATACATCCAAAACTTTGAGGACATTTTCATCCCCCCAGCTTATATCAAAAGTAAGTGCTACATTTTTTTGTGAGGCATCACCTTTGTATATTGCCATTGGCCCCTTGTTCGTTGAAAAAGTTGAAAATGTTTTAGGTGCTTGTATATAAACTAAGCAAGCTGTGAAAAATGCAATAATAGTAATTAAAGAAAATTGCTTTAATTTCCTTTTTGAAGTGATGTAAAAGTAAAAAAGCATAAAATCGCCTTCTTTCCTGTCCAAGTTCTTATATAAAGGATATGAAATTAAGTAGGCTTGTATGCTACAAAACGAAATGATTAAATGTTTTAAGTATTAGGACAATAAAACGGGTATTTTCTTAAAGACGAAGTACCATGGAGTTGGGATTATGTTTGGTATACTTCTAAATAAGGAGCATGTATTAGAAATCGAGTCACTCATATTACGTTCGCTATATGAATTGGATAAAGAGTTATCATCGCATAACTTAAATGAAAAAATTAAAAATGAAATGGTCCAAAAGAAGAAAATCTTATATGAAGTGTATAATAGATTACCGCTATAGGAGTTTTTCGCTTTATCAATGGTGTAGGGTGTAAAACGCATAATTGCTTTCCTTTTTCGCAATTATAAGAGGCTTGTTCACTTAGTCCATGAAAAAGATTTTAAAAAAATCATATTTTGTGTTGACGTTATATTTGAATACGTGGTATATTATTTCTTGTCTTCAACGACAACAAAAACTGATTCAACAAATTAAAGAATATTTTTGAAAAAAATGTTGACAGGCTATATTACGAAATGGTAATATTAAAAAGTCGCTTACGGCGACGGAATGAACTTTGAAAACTAAA
>NZ_NTZO01000108.1 GCF_002559405.1 Bacillus sp. AFS001701
TTTTAACTTCTCAAGAATAAGCAATTAGTAGAGTTTGTTGATATTATAAACCTGCTCAAACAAATTTAAAATCATTATTAGACCATCAAAAATGAATAATATTATCAACAAGAATTTCATAAATTACTTCTGTCCATTTTATAATTCAACACTCTTTAAGACCTCAGTCGATATACTGGAGTGTTTTTTAGAGCCTAGTCCTATTTACCTATTTTTCAAAGCAATCAATGGTTATTACAAGATCCACTTTCATATTGTGATCATTTTAAGAAGAACAGTATTTTAAAAGTTATTGAATATAATCATAAATATTCTTTACTAATAATAAACAGGTTACTGCAATAAACAGAGCACGAACATATCCACTTCCTTTTTTTATGGCAAATTTCGATCCACAAATCGCGCCTGCAATTTGTGCAATTCCCATTATTATTCCATAAGTGTAGTTTACTTGTCCTAAAAACATAAACATTAACAATCCAGCAATATTACTACTAAAGTTTAAAAATTTTGCATTGCCTGCAGACTTTAAAAAATCAAACCCAATCATCAAAAAAGCAAAAATTAAAAATGATCCTGTTCCAGGTCCAATGAACCCATCATAGAAGCCAATCGCAAATATTGTGACTAAAAAAATAATGAATTGATATTTGAGTAAGTTTTTTTGTGTTGAAATGCTTCCCCAATCTTTCTTGAAAATAGTAAAAATTGCTACTGCTCCAAGCATAATTAACATCAATGGCTTTAGCATTTCAGGGTTTAGTAAATGTACAGTGTATGCACCCAATAATGAGCCAACAAATGAGAGTGGAAAAAACTTAAGTACTGATTTTAATTCGATTTTACCAGAACGATAAAACATTAATGTACTTGTTAGAGAGCCAATTGTCGCTGCTAATTTATTGGTAGCTACTGCCGCTGCAGGGTTAAGTCCAGTGAATAATAATGTAGGTAGTGTTATCAACCCACCACCCCCAACAACAGAATCAATAAATGAAGCTAAAAATCCAAAACAAATTAAAATAATTAATAAAGATGAGTCTAGATGCATTTCTATCAACCTTCCCATATAGTCACTACTGAAATAGTAACTAACAAATTGCTATCTGTAAATAGTTATTGTAAATTTATTACATAAACAAAAAATAGGAGAGCGAAAAAATGGAAGATCTAGTGCAACAGTTCAAAAAATTAGGTTTTAACGAATATGAAGCTAAATCTTATGTATCACTCGTTAAACAAGGTCCTGTAACAGCCTACCAAGTTAGCAAGGACTCAGGTATACCAAGAGCACGTATTTATGATGTGTTAGGTAATCTTGTTGAAAAAGGAATTGTCTTGAAAGAGGAAATAAATGAGACCACACGCTATTCACCTCTGCCCATTGATATCTTTTTACAGAAGGCCCAATCAGAGTGGCAATCAACTTATTCTGTTATAAGTGACTCTTTAAAAGATCTAGAATCATTTGGTGAAAAAGAGGACAACCGTGTAATTACTTTAAAAGACTATAAAACGATTATTAACTATTGTGAGACACTGATAAAAAAAGCAGAAAAACGGATTGTGATTTCAATGTGGGACGAAATGTATGAGGTTTTGAAAAAGGAACTAATTTCTTCGACTGAAAAAGCAACCATACAAGGAATTACGCTACACGTCGAAAATCCAATAGGGAATCTAGAAAGTCATCGCATTACACCATTTACTGAGACAAAGTCTACAGATCATTGGTTTATTTTGTCGATTGATTCTAAAGAGATGATTTATGGACCATCAATTGAAGAGCGTAGTGTTGCTTTTTATACAAATGATCCAGTTCATATTTATTTATTAGAGGATTATATATGGCACGATGTATTAGTGAATAGACTTGTTCGACGTAGTCAAGACGCTTTAGAGCAATGGATTACTTCTGAGCGAAGAGCCTTTTTCATGGAATAATAATAATCAAATTTAAGGAACAAATAAAATAAAGCATAAGGATCTTAATGAACTTATGCTTTGCTTATTGTGTTACGCACATTGGTATATAACTTTTTTCAAGCTTTGTATTTAATCATATAATTTTTAATACTGACAATTCCTTAATGCTTATTTGATTAAGATCTGGTTATTGATGAGCTAGACTGTTATCTGGCATTTTCTTAAGTTTCTTAAGTAAGGAATCATTAGAATTGCCCCCATAAAGAACGTGATCCCCTCCGTAAGTGTTAAAGACCAAATTATGCCATTTAATCCATATAAATTATGCAAAATGATGACAACTGGAATAAAAAGAACACCTTGTGTAATTGACATTATTCCTGTTGAAAGTCCTTCACCAGACGCTTGGAAAATACTGGTAAATAAACCTGTGAATCCGTTAAAAACAGATGAAATAAGTTGAGCTGTTAAGATTAATGCTCCAATACTAAGCACAGCTGAATCGCTTGTAAAGAAACCCAGAACTTGAATTTTAAAAATATAGACAATCCCACCAAATACAATTGAGATTCCACCAATCCATAATATTAACTCTTTTAATGTTTCATATAGACGCGGTTTATTTTTCCCACCGAAGTTATAAGCAATTAAAGAAATAGCCCCTATAAATAAGCCCATCGTAATAAATTCTGGAAGTTGTGCAATCCTTACTGCAATTCCAAAGCTTGCTACAACATGCTTACCATATTCAATGGAATAGTTGTTTAATAGTAAAGTTGTAACAATCATAAATGACATTTTAAATAACTCTGGAACACCGACTTTATAGATTTCTAATTGATCGGTCATTGGTACTTTCCAATGCTTTAAGAAACCTCTTAATGTTTCACTTTTTCTTTCTAAAAACCAAATGTAATATATGCTTGCCGCGATATTTGCTAAAACCATAGAAAGGGCAGCACCCATTACATGAAGATTTAAAACTAAAATGAATAACACATCAAATATAATGCTAAAAATAACGCTAATGAACATGCCATACATTGATTCTTTTGCTGCACCTTCAGAACGCACAATTTGTTCTAATGCAAAGTTCAATATAAATGCAAAGCCACCAATAAAAAGCGTGATTGAATATTGTTTTGTATAAAGCAATGTTGTATCGTCCGCTCCCAACAAATGAACAATTGAATTAACAAATAATAATGCAATTACTGCAATAATCAATCCACATATAATACTCATATAAAAAGCATAACCAGCTACTGATTTCCCTTTCTGAAGATTCCCTTCACCTAAGAGCCGAGTAACAAAAGTTCCTGCACCAACCCCAAATACATTCCCAATCGCCATTAGTACTGTAAAGATTGGTAAGCCTAGTGTTATGGCGCTTAACATCGCAGTATCATGAACTAAACCGATAAAAAATACGTTTATTAAGTTATAAATTGTACCTGCGGAAATCCCGATCATCATTGGAATACATAAACGCGCTAACGCTTTACGTATCGGTGCATCTTTTAAATAATAAATATTAGATTGATCCACTTCAATTTCTTCCATTATATTCCATCCTCCCGAATCTTATTTTTTTATTGTATATAATTAGAATTCTAACTTTTAGATTTCTAACATTTTATCGATACGACCGTATTGGCCGTAGTCACTCAAAGGTTTGAATCAATTTTTTTCAATAGGCGTAAAAATTCATTTTTTTCTTCTTCAGTCAATGACTCTGTTAATCGTGATTCCATTGCCAAAAACATATCATCAATCTGATTAACGATTTCTTTACCTTTATCTAATACGAAAATTTGCTTCTGACGTTCGTTATCAGCTTGAATTTTTCTACCAATGTATCCATTCTTCTCAAGTCCTTGAAGCATGCTGGTTATACTTGCACCTCTTCGATTAAATGCATCTGCTAAATCCTTTTGAATTAAACCTCGATCCTGATGCTCAGCAATATAACTGATCATCCTACCTTGTTGTGGATTTACTTCAAGTTCTTTCGTACGATACGACAATTGATCCCGTACCTTATGCATAATGGTACTAAGAAGTCTCGTATAAGGTGTATCAATCAAATCGTTCACCTCCGAATAATTAGAATTCTAACTGTCTGAAACCAATATAACTCGGTGGGAGATCTATGTCAATTAAAAAGTTAGATTTCTAACAATTAGATTTTAAACTTTTATGAATTTATGATATTTCAAATTGAATCGTTTTTTAACCCACAAAAAGATTTTTATGTCATTTGTCCTGTATTTTTACCAGTCCAAAATGAACAACAAAATAAAGAACAACAACTATTTATATCTTTAAAATAGGTCTATTTAACCAAAGTAATATTATGCACTAAGTCTCAAACCTATATTCTTATAGAACTGCATCTCTCAATTAATAAAGGGTATCATTACCCAATCTGTTACCACGTTGAAATTTGTTACGTTCTTCCATGAATGTCGATTGGTTCTCAAAGACTGAACGATAATAAAATAAAGAGCAGTAAACCACTACTATAATACGTAAAGTTTCTAAGTATTATAATGAGGATACTGCCCTTTTTGATTAATTAGCTTACAGTAAGAGAAAAGTAAAACATCCTGCTGGTTTTTTCCATTATACGAATAAACTTAGTAATAGAATAAAGACCAATCCGCAAACGGAAATAATTGATTCTAGTAATGTCCACGTTAAGAAAGTTTCTTTCATACTTAACCCAAAATATTCTTTAAACATCCAGAAGCCTGCGTCATTTACATGTGAAGCGATTAAACTACCAGCTCCAGTTGCTAGAACGACTAAAGCTAAGTTAGCGTCAGAATGTCCTAACATTGGAATAACTAAACCAGAAGTGGTTAAAGCTGCAACAGTAGCAGAACCTAAGGAAATTCGAAGGATCGCTGCAATAATCCAAGCAAGTAAAATCGGTGACATTGAAGTTCCTTTGAATAACTCAGCTACGTAGTCACCAACACCGCCATCAATTAACACTTGTTTGAAGGCTCCGCCGCCTCCGATGATTAAGAGCATCATCCCAATTTGTGTAATTGCAGATGTACAAGAGTTCATAACTTCTTTAATTGGTATTTTTCTAGCCAATCCCATTGTATAAATCGCCACTAATAATGAAATCACCATTGCAGTACCCGCATTACCAATAAAGCGAATTGCTACTAGCAGGTTATTATCATCAAAACCAATTGTTTTTTGAAGTAAATTAACAATTGTTGCAAATGACATTAAAATAACAGGAAGTAAAGCTGTAAAAACACTGATTCCAAAACCAGGAGTTTCTTCAAGTTTGAATGATTTTTGTTCACCTAAAGAAGCAATATTACCTGTTTTTGTGAAGGATGCAGGTACTAGTTTTTTAGCAAGCTTTGTAAATAAAGGACCTGCGATAAAAACAGTTGGTAAAGCAATAATAAATCCGTAAAGTAATACTTCACCTATATTTGCATGATATTCACCAGCGATAACGGTCGGACCTGGATGTGGCGGTAAGAAACCATGTGTAACAGATAAAGCAGCCGCCATTGGAATACCTAAATATAAAATAGAAACTTTTAATTGTTTTGATATGGCAAATACAATCGGGATCAATAATACTAATCCTACTTCGAAGAATAGAGCGACACCGATAATGAATGAAGCAGCAACAACTGCCCATTGAATGTTCTTTTCACCGAATTTGTTAACAAGCGTCATCGCAATACGCTGTGCGCCACCAGAATCTGCGATCAACTTACCAAGCATTGCACCAAGTCCGAAGATTAATGCTAAATGACCAAGTGTTCCACCTAATCCAGCTTCAATTGTTGTACCTATATTGTCTGGTTTCATTCCTAGTGCTAAAGCAACTCCAAATGAAACAATAATTAATGAAAGGAAAGTATTTAATTTTAACTTCATAATTAAAACAAGTAATGCTAATATTCCGATTGCTACTATAACTAGTGGCATGAAAATCCCCCCGAAACTCTATTTATTTTTATTAATTAATCCTCTTTGATAATAAGCAATCCGCTTATAATCTTTTTCTAACACTCTCGATAGGCTAATAAAGATTGGCAATAATTCTCGATATTCTCTTACTGCATCTTCATTAGGAGTATGTTTGTGAGTATTACCGACCATTTCAGATACTACTTCAAAGGATTCTATTTTTCCTGTTGCATAAAGACCTAAAATACAAGCACCAAGACATGAACTTTCATAGCTTTCTGGTACGAATACATCTAAATCAAAAATATCAGACATCATCTGACGCCATACAGTTGATCTCGCGAACCCACCAGTTGCTTGGATTTTAGATACTGGTCCATCCATACATTCAATTAAAGCTAAAAATACAGTGTATAAATTGTATATAACTCCTTCTAGTGCAGAGCGAATCATATGCTCCTTCTTATGTGCCATCGTTAAGCCGAAAAAGGATCCTCGAACATCAGGGTTCCATAATGGTGCACGTTCACCCGCTAAATAAGGATGGAATAACAAGCCATCTGCCCCAGGTTTTACTCCTTCGGCAATCTTTGTTAATACTTCATATGGATCAATACCTAATCTTTTTGCAGTTTCAACTTCCGAAGCCGCAAATTCATCACGAATCCAGCGAAAAATCATACCGCCATTGTTCACTGGACCACCAATGACCCAATGTTTTTCTGTTAATGCGTAGCAAAATATTCGTCCTTTTTCGTCAGTTTGTGGTTTGTCAATAATCGTTCGAATTGCCCCACTTGTCCCAATTGTGACTGCAATTTCTCCTTTTCGAATCGCATTCACACCAAGATTGGAAAGTACACCATCACTTGCACCAATTACAAATGGAGTTTGTGGATCAATTCCCATTTGACTAGCTAAATCAGGATTACAGTTTGTAAAAATCTCCGTAGTAGGTACTAGTCTAGATAGTTGATCAGTTGTAATCCCGGCAATCTGTAATGCTTCCTCATCCCAATCTAATGTCTTAAGATTCATCATACCCATGGCTGAAGCAAGCGAATGATCTACAACATATTGGTCAAAGAATTTTTTAAATACATATTCTTTAATCCCAATATATTTTTTTGCTTTTTGAGCAATCTCTGGTCGTTCATTTACAATCCATGTAATCTTGCTTAAAGGTGACATTGGATGAATAGGAGTTCCTGTTCGTTTGTATATTTCGTGACCATTTAATTCATCTTTAATTTTATGAGTCCAAGACTCACTGCGATTATCTGCCCATGTAATACAAGGCGTTAAAGGTTGATCATTTTCATCCATGGCAATTAGGCTATGCATTGCACTACTAAAAGAAATAAATAATATCTCTTTTTGAGAATGTTGTTTCATTATTTTAGAAATCGCTTGCACTAAAGCTGTAAAGATCTCTTCTGGGTCTTGTTCAGCTGTTGAAATATCAGGTGTATAGAGTGGGTATCCGATATTCTCTTGCTGGATGACTTCACCTGTTTCAGTAAATAAAACGGCTTTTGTGCTTGTGGTACCGATGTCTAACCCTAACATATAGTTTGTCATTATTCTTGTTCTACTCCTTTTGAAAACATTTGTTGAGATCTCCATAGATCTTCTACTTTTCCTTGAACATCATCAAAGTTTTGATGTAATGATTGAATCATAAGGTCTCTATTCTTCGTACTAATTGCATCAATATATAATTGATGATTTTCGACTATTCGTTGAAAGTCTTCGTATTTTTCTTTAAACCGTACTCGCATTGATAAAAGTATAAACGCTTCCATAACTGGTTTTGCATTACTCCAGATCATCAAAATGTATGAATGATCAATCGCTCGAATAATCGTTTCATGGAATACTACATCTTGAAATGAAAACTCATCGGCATCTTGATATTTAATGGCAATCTTCATCATTTCAAGAATTTTACTCAGTTCCATAACCAAATCTTTCGTATCTAATTTTACTAACCTTTCAAATACAAATGTTTCGATTAGTAATCGCACATCATATATTTCTTCTATTTCTTTATCAGTTAATCCAATCACAACAGCACCCATTCTTTCTAAACGAATCAGATTTTCAGATGCCAAGGTTTTTAATGCCTCTCTAATAGGAGAACGACTTACATTAAAATCGGCAGCCAATTTATTTTCTGATAACTTGGTACCGCTTTCAATTAGACCAGAAATTATCTGCATCCTTAATTCATATGTTACACGATCACCAGCTGAAGCTTTTGATAGCCATTTTTCCGGATAAAGATATTGCTTTAATTCTGTCATAAGTTCACCTTCATTTCCATACGAGTATACTTGTATACAAGTATTATAAGAACATAATTTAAAAAATGCAAGCGCTTTTAATTCAAATTACACTACTATGAAATAGATTTTGAATAACATGAACAATTTATTACAAGCATTTTTGTTTACTAAGACGGTACCGCCACTAAGACCAAAACTGTAAAAAATACAAAAAACAACTCTCTATCTAAATTTAGACTTATAAGTTCCATATAAAAAAGATCGACATACGTCGACCTTTAATCCAACAAATTTAAGTATTTATAAATTGTGTAACTTTACTATTTTCTGCAAACTCAATAATTTTATTTAATATACGAGCAAATAAATTCCTATTTTGTTAATGGAATCATTATTTCATTACCAATCTCTAAAGTACAGTCACGGCGATCATTAACTGGAGCAAAAAACATCACATATTCGTCATCTTCACCTTCAACTTCACCTTTACTAAAAATTGGAACAACTTTTTTCCCTGCAGATTTTAAGAATATTCCTGATTTTTTATTATTTACTGTATATCCAAGTTCTTTATCAATTTTTCTAGCATTAAGGTATTGTTCTTCCAATTTACTCATTACTCTATATTTCATTCCACTTTCATCAGTCAATATTTTCGTATCGTCCCCTGTAACGGCTACTCTTGTTTCTAATGTCGAAAATTCAACCTTTTTAATCTTGTATGTAATGTCTTTAAAGGTTAAATTTTTGTTTACTTCAACCGTTTTTCGTTCAGAAATGGCAGATTTAGCTAGTTTGAAATTAAGATTCCAAATTGCTGGTACCATACCGTTCTTTTTATCACCATATATTGTTATATTCTCAATTTCTAAATGAATATCTTGTCCCTTGTACTTTTTGATTGATTCAAAAGATAATGCTTCCACAACTTTATTTTCTTTACTTACGTAATATCTACTACCCCATCCTACGTTTTTCAATTTCATCTTTGCATCGTTACCAACAGCTAAGTTAATCGAACTATCGCCTTCAAAAATATCAATATAATAATTTTTCAAGTTTTTTGTTTTACTTTTATAAGTCAATAAGAGTTTTGTCTCTTTATCATCAGTCATAACGCCTTCAAAATGTACAGTTATATCATTCGCTTTATCGAAATATGTATGATTAATCGATTGGTGTTTACCTAGATTAATTGCGGCTCTTACACCTGAATCATCAATATGGCTGCTAGAAAAAACTTTATCATACATTTGTTGAATAGATGCCAAGACTGGAGTAAATGTTAAGGTTATTAGACAAATGAAACAAACCGCCGCTACTTACTATTGACAATCTTTTATAAAATACACTACTTTTCTTTAGAGTGCGATTATTAGTAGGAATAACAATTTCTTTTAAATCTGCACGTTCTTCATTCTCAATATTAATCTTAATTTTTTCCCATACATCTGGAACCTGCTTTTCAATAGCATTTTTCATGTGCATTAATGATTTATCTTTCTTCATCAAATCACTCCTTACTTTAAACATTTTTTCAAAATCTTCAATGCCTTACTGTACTTCCAAAGAACCGTTCCTAAGGGCATTTCAAGGATATTGGCGATTTCTTTATGTTTCATATCTGAGAAATCCTTCATAATGACGATCCGCCTCTCCTCAAAATCAAGCAATTGTATGTATTTTGCTAGCACTATTTTGTCTAAAGGATCATCAGAAAGAATTTTTGCTTGTTCGAAAAAAACATCATCGAAACCCGTTATTTCCCTTTTCTTTTTGCGATAAAGATCTAATGATGTATTTCAAGAAACGCAAATCAACCAAGATTTAATATTTGAAATCTTGTTCTGTTTAAGCTGCTTATATAGTTTTATAAAAACTTCTTGCAACACATCTTCTGAAAGTTAGTCTCTTAATATAGAAAGTGTTATTGCGAATACAAGCTTCTTATGTTCATTGAATAATTGTTTAAAATCTTCTAATTCATCGATTTGAATTTCCCTTTGTTGCGAACTCGTTTGCGCCATCTTATACCTCCTTTTATATAGTAGACGTTCAATATAGCCTAATTATTGGAAATAAATTTTTTTGTTAATTTGTTCTGTTATGTACTAAAAAATAGAAGTGGCATCTCGTCCATGGCTTGGATCCATAGGTCGTTCCCCTTCCGTTCATTCGATGTTATTGGTCATCGAACTACTTCCGTACTATGAGAACATCTGACTTCTAAAGAAAATGCCATTTTAGTGGGCTTCCTCACATTTCGCAGAGTCGCCAACTTATCCCGCCGCCGTGCTTCACACTNNTGCATTAGGGTCTATCTTTTGTCTACGGGTCTCTCGATTTACCGCATCTCCTTCATCCAGTCGTTACACCGCAATGCCGTCTCTGTCCAGATAATAGAATGAAGGGTGCTGACTGGGTCAGCATCCTATGCGACTGCCCGTCGCACAAAAAGAGACCTCCTAAGTCTCTAAAAGTATTAATGTTTTAATACAGCACGAACTAATAATCTCTCAAGAGAAAACTTGTACCTATCTAATGACTCTAACTCATCGTTTAAGACAACAGGAAGAACGTATAGCCATTTCGGGACTTCTATATTCTTTTTTCCTAATATCGTTCTAAATAAATGATCTAAAGGTGGTTTAAAACAAAAACGACAGCCTCCATATCTGGAGACTGCCATTTTCTACTTTAAAACCCATTTATATCGCGAATTAAATTATACGCATCTGGTGTCCCAATACCTGAAGCCATATCATAGCCAGATGTAGCCGGATAGTACAAGTTTGTTCCAGACGTAATATCATGATATGCTGCATATTTTTGAGTTGTATTAAAGACTTGATAAAGAGTTGGATTTGCTTGACCTAGGTTGCCCCTGCCATTTGCTTCTGCAAATTGATTATTAAGTGCAGCGATTCCAGCCCATAATGGTGCGGCAGCTGATGTTCCACCGACTACATGCCAAGCACCTCCAGTATAGATTGAATATCCGGTGTTAGGGTCGGCAGCTGCCGATACATCTGGAACCTCCCTTTTTCCATTCGAATAACTGTTTTGGACACCAGGGCCTGACTGGAATGACGGCATAGCATAAACTTTAGATAATCCTCCACCGTCACCAGATTTGGTTGTTTTATTACTCCAAACGGATTCTGAACTGTATGAAGTACCGCTTAAATTCAGGTGAGTTCCACCAACTCCAGTCACATACGGGTCATTTGCGGGACTATCAACCTCTAAAGTTCTACCTCCGGAATCGTAGGCACCATTGTCTCCAGACGCAGCAAAAATACTTTGTCCTTGGGCAGCAAATTGTTGGAATATGGTATGTAAGCTATTCATCGTCGCAGTTGCTTCATGCTGCTCACCGATTCCCCAGCTAACAGAAATTGACTTTGCCGTATTATCAGAGGCAATTTTTTGATAAGTATCAATTAATCCTTGGGCGCTATTTGGCCCTTCGTATACAACCACTTGTGCTTTTGGAGCAATTGCATTGATTACCTCAATATCAAGTTCAACTTCAATTGCACCTTGCCCGGCAGCACCACTATAACCATCTATATATACATTTGTTGGTGCAGGGCTTCCTAGGCCATAGTAGTTGTTATAGGTACTAATGTTCGTTGCTTTATACCCGTCCAACTCGATGACTGCTACAGTCTGACCAGATCCAGTATATCCGCCAGTTGCCAGTGGGTTGATATCGTAAGCACCTTTTAATTCAGCCGGTGTATAACCGCCAGCTGGACCACTGCCTACTTTCGGTGTCACCGCTTTATTTTGTTGAGGGACTTGCATTGATGAACTACTAATTTTTGAATGAGTATAATGTGGTTCATTATTCAGACCTTCAACATTCGTAATCACCCCAGAAAATTCAGCGGGAATTGAAGGAGCTTGATCATTGGCATAATAGGTTTCGCCATTTGAATCTTTATAGTTATTTATGCTTACACCAAAAGTATCCTCCATTTGACCAATTGTGCCACTAACGGTAATAAAGGCATTATTAGAAGAAACATTTTCCACTTTAAAGCCTTGGCTTGTCAAATAGCTTTTAACATTGGCAACAGTTGCATCAGTTGGTCCATATTGATTTTTAAATTCGTCGGGAGTTAAGTATTTCTTGTAGTTGATGGAGTCAGGATTCTTTAAGCTGGCAATATATTTATCCAGTTTATCGCTGTTTCTTAGCTGAAGGGCAATCGTTATAGAAGCTTTGGAGTTACGGTTTGTGTGACCAATGGAAGTGCCGTGATTTGCGGCGATTGGAGCTGCTTGAATCAGTTGTACATGTTTGGACGCTGCAGCAAAAGTTGAGCCTCCTGGGAAATACATCGATAATGTTAATAATGAAGCAACTGTCGGTACTATTAATTTTCGGTTTCTTTTTTTCATCCTTACACCTCTCCTTAGTTCCTAAATAAGATCTTACCAACAATCTAGAAATCAAAAGACGATTTGAGGCTACCTAACTACCATGAAATTAAAATTCCCCGTCACTCCTTTTGGCGATCGGCTTCGGGTTATGTATCACCTTCTTTCAATAATACAATTTTCCATTTAGCATATATGGTTGTTATGTAAATGTTTATGATTTGAGTTTGACGTAAAAATTAGAATCTCCTGCAAAATCCATTTTTTTTAATGGAATTATAAAGAAACTTAAAGAATCTTAAAGTAACTAAACTCCCAGATCGTTGTAGAACAAATAAAAAAAGAGTTATTTTTAGCAACTCTTTTAAACTTTTTCTTATCAAAACCCCTTTTTTTTCTCTCATGAATACTTTATGAGTAAGAAATATATTTCGAATATTTCTAAATAGTTTTAAGTTACCATTCTTTAGAATAGAATTAATTTAAAGATGGCCTCAACTGTTATTTCGTACTGTTTTTCTAATAAGTTTCATTAGTTCGTTTTAAAGAAACTAATTATAGAAGGTGATCTATATTATGAGTCATTTCTTATTAAGTAGACTTGGCAACTGGAAAATACAAATTCATTGCCATCCTGGTATTAGAACAGTCGGGAATGAGCGGGAAGTGCTTTTACTCGATGAAGAACATGAAAAAATTGCACATTTTTCAATTGATACGAAAGGAGCCTTTTTAATACTGCAAATCCCTTGGGGTGGTTATGTGAAAATTAAAGAAGGCTACCAAACAATCGTTGTACATATTCCGTATGAACAAGATACAGAGGAATAGTAGAATGCAATACTGGCTTTATAAATAAATGCATAGTTCAATAAAAAAAAGAGTGTGCCATTTAGCACACTCTTTTCTTATTATTTACGTAATGTTAAAAACTCTAATTGTCTTAATCTTACTGTGAAGAATGTAATCGGATCGAAGTAAATACTTGGATTCGATTTCATATCTTCTAAAGTTTGATTATAGTTAGCAATAGCTACTCTTGTTTCATCAACTAGTTCATGGATTTGCTCAAATGGAGCATGTAGGAACATTGATAAATCTCTTGGTAAAGTTTTTTCAAACATTTCAAATTGTAGGAAAAACTTCATTGATAATTCTGATGTTACATCATCATAGTTGACATTATCAACATACTTTTGATATTGAGCAACAAGCTTTGATTTATTTTGAGGCAATAAACCTAATAAAATACCTGAGCTCTTTAAGATAAATTGAGATGGTGATGAATTTAATAAAATATTCATGTCATCTAGCTGAGTCATAGAAGTCATTCGATCAGCATCACGGCGCCAGTCATCTAATACTTTAAAATCACACTCAAGATTTAAATATTCATTTCCAGTGTATTCATTTAACGAATCACTCATATCAGTTAAGTATCCTTGAGTACCTTCTAATAAAACACCTGATTCTTTAATCCAGTTTTGAAGAGCTTCATTTAGTTTTGGTAAAGTATTCTCTCTTACATACTCACCAATTCGAAGATTCATCTCTTCGTTTAGCGTTTCAAGTATTGTACCGAAATCACTATCTTCTTTGATTAATTCTTTACATTCTTTTAGAAGACCAGGGATACTTAGCTTCAGGTCATATTTTAATTCGTCTTTTAATTCACGATACGAGCTTTTAATTGTATTTAAATGTTCCATTTCTTTATCTTTTAAAGAATGTAATAGACCATTTAATTTGTCATCTAGAACTTCATTCCATTCAACATTAGCACGTAGTTCGTTTTCTTTCTCAACTCGTTTTTCTAATAGGAAATTAATTAATTTGCGGATAGCTAATAATAATTTCTCTGTTTGTTTAGAATTTGCTTCCGTTGAAAGAACGTTATCCTCTATAAATAATTCTAAATCTTTAAATTGATCTTGATTACTATAAATTGAAGAATAAGGTAATACTTTAGCGCTAGGGAAATCTAGATTAACTTTCGCTTGAATTTCAGCGCGAACTCGATCAATTTCTTCTTTACTATAAATAGAATCCATCTTATTTAAAATAAAGTGAATCGGTAGAGTTGGTAATTCTTTATGAATTTTAACTAGTAAAGATCGTTCGTTTTCTGTATAAGGTGCAGTAGCATTTAAAACATAAACAAGACGATCTGCAAGTTTTACAGACTGAACTAATGCTTTTGTATTAACCTGGTTTCCATCAATTCCAGGTGTGTCAATGATTGATAGGCGATGCTTTTCTAAAAATGAATTTGGTAATTTATAGTATACTAATTCATCACCTTTTAACAGATTATTTTCAACTGTTGTTAAATCGTAAAAATCTGCAAATTCAGCAAGCTGTGTATTTCCTTCCTTCGAAAATACGCTAATATTTGAATCACTATCTTGTTCAAATAATACAGGCATTGTCGTAGAAGAACCCATCATTTTCTCACCTAAAAGTGAGTTAATAAATGAAGATTTACCGTTGCCTGATGTACCTGCGACAAGCATTGTTGTATTTTCAAATTGAGTTAATTTACTTGTCCACCACTCAAAACGGTCGCCAACTTCTATTTCATTTAAAGCAGACCATTGTAGGATGTTTTCAAATAATTCTTTTCCAATTTCAAAGCAATCAGGCGTTTTTAATAATTGTTCAAATGCCATTTCTGCGTCAGCAACGATTTGATAATCAATACGACCTGGGAATAATCGATCCCATGCAAGTGTTGCAGTCGTTGCTAAAACCGCACCTTTTATATCGGTAATACGCAACCAATTTGTTAAGAAGCTTGGCATCATTTCCTCAAGCTGAGCTACAAAATAATCACCTTCAACTAATTCTTCGTATGTCATTGAATAGATTGATGGCAAACGATTCCACTTCACACCTGTCTCAACGTTGATTTGGAATAACATATCATTAAATGTTTGTAACCAATTTACATAAACTGATTGTTCTCTGTAACTATTCCAAAGTGCTTCTACCATTAATTCAAAGTGCTCAAGATCGACTTTAGCCAATGATAGTAACGGTTGCACAAAGTAACTTGGAGCCATTTCTTTTGTTACACCATTTATAATGTATTCTCTTAATACAATAAACCATTTTAAATCTTCTGTTCGGATTGATTCATCTGAAGCTAGAGCTACAGCACTAGTCCAATCGTGATGTTTTTCATAAAAATTACGTGCAATTCTCGTTACGTTTGGATAATCAGGATTATATTTTACTGCTTCTTTAATAATACGATCTGCTTCCTCGTATTTTGAAACATCAATATAAAGTGAGAATAAATTTAAGAATATTTCAGACGTCAAAGTACTACTATCTGTTTTAACTTCTTTATATAGCTTTTCTGCTGTTTCATATGCACCAATTTCATAATAAGAATCAGCAATATTTTTCTTTGCCCAATCGATTAACTGGTTTCCGACTTTTTCCCATTTGAAAACTGCAGATTCAAAATCTTTATTTTCAAAATAAACTTCACCTTGTGCAAATCGGATAGATGAAAGATCCATATCATCATTTTGTTCATTGTAAAGGTCAGCTAAAACTGCAATAGGATGGTTATTGTTTCCATTTTCATTTAAATACGATTTATAAAATTGTTTTTTAATAAATTGTTCTTTCACTTTTACTTTAACTGTCATGTTATCACCTACTATGTATATTAAAATCAAATTAAGTCCAAAAATATGCCAAAAGGAATATGTTAAATTTATACAGCATTATTATTCTACCAAATTAGAGTAGCTGAAATTGTGACAATTCTATGTCATTTTCAAAAGATTTTTGTTATATTTGTTACGTTACATACAAAACATAGGTAAAAGAATATTTATTTGGAGGCATTATGCTAACTTACGAAGAAAAACTAACAATTATTGAATCATTTCCAGAATTAACAAAAAAGCCAGTCTCACTTGGACGTACAAATTTTCAATACGAAGAAAGTTTAAAAGAAAAAAAGAATGTAGTGTATCATTTACATCCTAATGGAAACGGCTTTGTATATGCTGAAGGGATTAAAGGGTACAAAACTAACGAAAAAGGTATGGTTAATATAAGAGAATTTACTGAAGACGAACTTCGTACAATACTTACAAAATCCATTGAAAGCCTATCATTTGAACCAATTTTTGAAGAAGATGAAGAAGTAGAAGAAATTTGGGTTAATGCGAACGGACAAATCCTTAAACTTATTTCAGAAATGGACATGTGGAATGTTTACGCAGGAGAAAATCTGGATGGTACATTCAATAGCTACGGTGAAGCTTGTGAATATTTAGATGAAGAAGGATTTAATGTTAAAGACTAATCCTAGTTAGTGAAAAATATAGAGCTTGGAGTAATCCAAGCTCTTTTTCAATTGGTTATTTTAGTGTAATTCAGTTTGAGATTTACTACCTTTTTTAGAGCGATAGACATTTCCTTTTGTGTTATCACCACTAGTAGGTGCTTGTCCATGAAGTTCAGGTGCGTTTTGATTTTTACTTCCTTTGCTGCCATTTTTACTTGTCATTTTGCTTCCTCCTAATACCATTATCATAAATAGATTCCCATTTTAAATTAAAGATTATTCAAGGAATTTAAGCACATAATAATAAAAAAGGAGGGTTAAACATGGCAAAAGGACATACAAACAAAGGTCCACAGAAAAGTTCTGTAGATCAATTTGGACATTCAGAGGAATCTGCTTATTCGAAGAGTAAAAAAATGGAAGAGTTTCATAAGAAAAATACAGAAAAAGACAGCTAATTGAACTTTTAATTCTTTTAAATGTACTTGCTAATTTTCCTTCAACAAGTCATTATAAAAGTATGATTAAATTGGAGGAAACTAAATTTATGAGCGAAAATAACAATGAACCAAAAAAAGTTAGTCTTCAGGAATTAATGAAACAAAAGTTGGCTAGCAAAAAACAACAAAACTCTAATCAAAACACTGGAGTAAATACTGTTAAAGATATGACGAAAAAGAATCAAATTTCTAAAAAGCCAAACAATCAACGCAAACGTATGGGTGTGTAATTAGAAAAAACGACTGAGGCAATCAGTCGTTTTTGATTTCGCATTTTTATATGTCTTCTAATAGATTTTGATTGCTATTATTTTCTCCAAAGGTTAAAACTTCCTCTACTGGCTGATAAGATTCACCGTAAAAATGTGTATCCCTATATGTATGAATCATATTATATGTTTTTTTCATTGCTTTAAAAATCATTTCTTCACTCTCATTATTTGGAGGCCAGAACAAAATCTCCATAGGGTTTATTTCTTGAGTAGCTAGTGAACGTCTGTTATATCCAATCGAATGAGCATGCTCAAAACCTTCTCTTTTATAAAAGCGAAGCCTTTTTTCTGTATCAGTATCTTCATAATTAACTGGTTCAACCTCTAAAATAATCGGTTTACCCTTCTTCTTTAACTTTTCAAGCAATTTATACCCAAGACCCTGCCCACGGGCATCTTTCGAAACGAACAAGTAATCGATAAATACAAAATCATCTAGTTCCGCATACATTAAAACATAATGTGGACCTTCATCTTTATGGTAAATATCTGATCGCTCTTTCAATAAAGTTTCCATATGTTCCCTTGATTTCATTTCTTCAACTGGAAAATACTGATTTAGTTTTTCATACCAATGCATTGATATTCTCCTTTTCTTACATGCAGTTTATAGCATCATACTAGACAATTCATTATTACTCATTAGTAAATATCTATACAAAAATAATTAATAAGTCCTTTCAATTGAAGTATTTGAAGTATTAATACTTTTCATGCAAGAAAAAAAGTTCATTGATATGAAATTAACATTATTTCCTTAAGGAAACCCAATCTTCCGCTAACATTCCATAAACGATGTGATCTACATAATGATCATACAACCATTCGACTTTCCTGATCCGACCTTCTTGAAAAAATCCTAGCCTCTTGGGAATAGCACGGCTTTTTGTATTTTCAACAGCATTGACCAGATACCAACCTGAAATCCATTGTTTTTCAGCAAAATGTTTCATTGTTGATTTAATGAAATTCTCTGTATCCTCAAGTTTTTGATTATATGCTATTAATGGTAACCACGCTTTTAAGTGTTCCATTGAATTGATTGTTATTTTGTATAACTCATCTGCATCTTGTAGAGTTAATAACTTTAATTGTAAGTTTTCTTCAATTTTATAACTAAACATGATCATTACTCAAATTTGGTTTTTTTCAACCTAATTGTTGACTTCTTTATCAATAAAATCTCGGTCATTAAATGAACTAAGCTTTTCTGTCGGCAAATCATCAGGAACTCTTATAAAGCGAGAATAAAGTTCGGTACCTGTTTGAAGATTTTTATCAGATAAATTAAAGCAATCGATTACTCTTATGAACTTCCATTCTACTGTTTGATCAAATTGATTTAAGTATTCAACTTCATTTTTTATTGCTTCTTTTTCACCAATTAAATAAGCTTCTTCCTCTGAAGGTGCTTTTATAAGTAAAATGCTTTCCTCAAATGTCTTATGTCCGTCACTACCGTAATCTTCATCGATTTTTTCTGTAGAAGGATTTCCTGATATTTTACACTCAAAAAATACTTTTACTGAAAACCATTCCCATTCATTTGATCTTTTTTTTTGTAATCTTTTTCTCATTTTTCACCTCCATTATTACGATTGAAATAATAATATACTCGATTAATTCTACGTATTTAACCCTAATTGTTTTAAACAAAAAAGACAGCTTTTAGCTGCCTTAATCGGTTATGTCAACGATGTGATGGCCACGATCCTTGCATTTTTCTTATTTGAATAATTTGTCCGGTATGGTAAGCGTCATGTAATAATAAATCCATTAATTTTACTTCAAAAGAATTTCTCATTAATTCCTCATCTGACAAATTACTCAATAGCTGTCTTAAACTACAACTGGTATTTTCCAAACGTTCAACTACCTTCTTCCATTCATTTACATCATTCGATGGTTCAGTAAAAAAGAATGTTTGGTCACCGTCTAAGTTTTGTGTCCACTCTCTACCTTCTAGATTTGCTACAATCCTCTCTTTGTAATAAAGAAGATGATTAACGTTTTCCCAAATCGATTTAGTTGCTTCCCCTGATGGTCTCCAACTAGCTTGTTCAGCTGTAATTCCTTCAATTGAATCTTTTAGAGGAGCAAACCAACTTTCCTTATCATATGTTTTGTCTAATACGTTTAAAAACATTTCTTTTCTATTCAAAAAAATTCCCTCCCTTTTTTAAACTCTAATAATTTTAGAAATAACTTCTGTAAAGTCTCCTCATAACCATTAAACTTCATTAAAAAAGTAGGACTAAACTTGAACTAAATGATAACAATTGAATCATAAAGAGGTCACCACTGTTTATCTATTCAACAAATGGCTATTTTTACCTTTTATTTTTTAACTTTCTTATAACTTTTGTATCTTTGGGATCAACCTTCTAGAAATTAGCCAAAAATACATCTATAAAAAGAAAAAAGGGTCACAACCATGACTCTTTTAGTACCATTAACTATTAACTTACAATGTTAAGTACAAACATAACTAAAAACACACCAGAAAGTATACTAATTTTTTGAAACTTTGTTCGTTTTTCAAACCAGTTCCATCTTTGATTCTCGGTATTAACAAGTCCAAAATAAAACATCAAATAATCAATAGTACACATTAGTAAAGCCCCTAATATGATCCAAAAAATATTTGACATTCAAATTCTCCCTTTATGTAAACGATATTTATTTAAAAAATTCTATTTTTTCTTAATTATACATTAACGTTTGATATTAGTAATTGGGGGAATTTCACCATTTTATGAAAATTTTCGCAAAAAAAAAACGATAAATTATCAATTTATCGTAAGTGTGTGTTGAAATAAAACATAATCATAAAAAGGTTCATGACTCCTTACTCATGAGAGCTTCATGAGTATGTAAAAAAGCCAAAACATGAAAATTGGTTACTCATAAGGGGTTCATGAGTTAGTAAAAGTCAAAAAGATGGTAAAAGGTTACTCATAACAGGTTCATGAGTTAGTAAAATAATAAAAATATGAAAATTACTTACTCATAGAAGGCTCATGAGTTAGTTAATTAGTAATTTGGTGTAAATACTTACCCATAAAGGGTTCATGAGTTAGTAATGTAGCAATTTGGTGCAAATTACTAACTCATAACAGTTTCATGAGTTAGTTAATTAGCAATTTGATGTAAATTACTTACTCATAAATGGCCTAACAGTTCAGATTCCCCTTTAACTATTTGAAAAATAAACATCATATCCTCTTCCAACATCTTTTACACTATGGGAATCAGAACCATACATTAACTCTATATTTAAGGAATTCGCAATTTCAATGACATGGTTTGGTGGATATGTTTCGCCACAATACTCTTTATATAATCCTGCAGTATTATAGTCTAAAATATAATTTTTTTCTTTTACTAGCTTTAATAGTTCAACTTGTTTATTTAGGATCTTTTCAGTATCTTCACATTTCAAAAATTGTTTAAATTTATTACATAATGTCATATGTCCGATTCTTTTTGGTTTAAACGGACCTAAATCATCAATGATTGACTGTTTTACTAGATCGTAATAAGCAAGTTGAAACGCTTCTGCATTACCATAGTAATTTACTAAACCAGCAAGAGTATCTTCAGCTTTATAATCTATACAATGCCATCCATTTTTTCCTTCCATGTAATGAACTGACAAAAGTCCTGTGTCACAATATTTGCCGTACTCTTTTAAAAAATCATTAAACCATACTGATTCACTCGGTAAATAATCGTATTCAAATCCAATTTTTATACGAATTTGATCCTTATACTTTTCTCTTACTTTATACATTTCGTTAATATATTCGTCTACTTCATTTTCAGACATCGCAAGCGAAGCAACTGCTTCATCTGGCTTTAAGCAGTTTTGAAATGATGATGGTACTGGTGTATGTTCAGTGATATGATATTCATCGAACCCAAGTTCAATCGCTTTTTCGATCATTAATTGTACGTCATCACCACTTCCGTGTGGACAATATTGTGTATGCGTGTGCCCATCAATTTTCAAGATTTTACTTTCTCCTTCCTATTTATTAAGCAATTGTTTATCTCTTCAAGTTTTATTCCTTTTTCAACCATTAAAACAATTGTGTGATAAACTAGATCACTAATCTCATATATTAATTCTTCTGTTCCTTCATTTTTAGCTCCAATAATTACTTCGCTTGTCTCTTCGCCTACTTTTTTCAAGATTTTATCAATACCTTGATTAAATAAATACGTAGTATAAGATCCTTCAATCGGGTTCTCTTTTCGATCTCGTATCGTTTCATAGAGATTTGGCAAATAACTTAATGATTCATTTTGAACAATATTTTTTTCTTGGTTTAAAGTGAATTTTTCGGAAAAACAACTGTAGCTTCCTGTGTGGCATGCTACTCCTACTTGTTCAACCTGTAGTAATATTGAGTCTTTGTCACAATCGTAAGAAATCGATTTGACATATTGAAGATTCCCCGATGATTCACCTTTTTTCCAAATTGATTGGCGACTTCTACTATAAAATGTGGCAAATCCAGTGTCAATTGTGAGTTTAATTGATTCATTATTCATATATGCCAACATTAATACTTCTTTCGTATTAATATCTTGTACAATTGCTGGTACTAACCCTTGTTCATTAAAGCGAATTTTTTCGATATCAAAAAACATGTTTTCTCCTCCTATAGTCGAACTGGAATATTTTTTTCATTTAAATAGTCTTTTAATTCACTAATTTTGATTTCTCCAAAATGGAATACTGATGCGGCTAAAACTCCATCGACATTTGCATATTCAATCGCATCATAAAAGTGTTCTACTTTTCCAGCGCCACCAGATGCGATAACCGGAACATTAACTGCATTTGTAATTTTTTGCAGCAATCGGATATCAAAACCTCTTTTCATACCATCTTCATCAATACTATTTAAGACAATTTCACCCGCTCCAAGCTCCACACCTTTCTTTGCCCAATCAATCGCATTCCATTCAGTCTCTTTCCGACCACCATTTATAAACACTTTATAATTGCCATCTTTATTTAACTTTACATCAATTGAAAGAACAACACATTGCGATCCAAAACGATCAGATGCTTCCTTAATTAAATTCGGATTTAAAATTGTGGCAGAATTGATTGATACTTTATCGGCTCCATTTCTTAATAGTTTCGTAAAATCATCAATCGATCGTACTCCACCTCCAACACTGAATGGAATACGCAATTCCTTCGCTACTTCTGAAACAAATTTCAATGATATATCTCTTTCTTCATTTGAGGCTGTAATATCATAAAATACTAACTCGTCAGCACCATTATCACTATAATATTTTCCTAGTTTTGTAGGTGAGTCAACATCTTGAATACTTGAAAACTGTTTTCCTTTCACGACTCGTCCATTACGAACGTCTAAGCACGGGATAATTCTTCTTGCAAGCATTTAAGTGCCTCCTCAATTGTAAATTTTCCTTCATATAATGCTTTACCAGAAATCGCACCATAAACATTTAATCTGCTAAGTGACTTCAGATCATTGATCGAGCTCACTCCACCTGAAGCGATAATATTTAAATTTGTTTCTTCAGCTAATCTTTTATATGCATCTAAATTAGGTCCACTTAACATGCCGTCCTTTGATATATCAGTGTAAACGACAGTTTTGACACCGAGTAGCTCTAGTTGTTTACAAAATTCAAAGCTATCTTGATTTGTCGACTCTTCCCATCCATTTATGGCTACAAAACTGTTTTTTGCATCTACTCCTACAATGATTCGATTACCGTATTTTAAAACAGCTTGTTCTAAAAGTTGTCTATTATTAATTGCAGCTGTACCTAAAATTACTTTTTCTACACCTAATTCTAACCAAAACGAAATCGAATCAAGTGATCTTATTCCTCCACCTAACTGAATGTTTAAATTCGTATTTTGAACGATTTCTTTTATAATCGAAGCATTTTTCCGTTCTCCAGTTCTTGCTCCATCTAAATCAACGATGTGTAATACTTTTGCACCTGCTTTTTCAAAATCTAACGCAACTTCAAATGGTGAATTCTTATAAATTACTTTCTTATTAAAGTCTCCTTGCTCAAGGCGAACGCAATTACCGTCCTTTAGATCAATTGCTGGATATAGAATCATATAAACACATCTCCTTAAATGCTTTTAATAAATTCAGACCTGTTTCTGCACTTTTTTCAGGATGAAATTGCATTCCGTAAATATTATTGGATTTAATAATTGCTGGAATCTTTACTCCGTATTCGGAAAAAGCTACAAGCTCATCATTTGTTGAACTAATATAAAATGAGTGTACAAAATAGACATAATCGCCTTCATTTATATATTTTAATAATGATTCCTGTTTAGTAAAATTCAACTTATTCCAGCCCATATGTGGAACTTTTACAAAGTCAGGTATACGTTTTACCTGTCCTTTAATTAAGCCAATCCCACTTGCCCCGAAATTTTCTTCACTAAATTCATATAGTAATTGCATTCCTAGGCAAATCCCTAAAATCGGAGTACCGGTTTTTGATTTTGACTTTATACAATCTATTAAACCAAGTCGATTTAATTCGTTCATCGCTGCTTCATAAGCTCCAACACCTGGTAGAATAATAGAAGAAGCTTGCTCAATCACTTCAATTTCATTCGTAATGACTACAGGAAAATCAATTTCTTCACATGCTCTTTTTAATGAATCTAAATTACCTACACCATAATCTATAATAATATTCACTTATAACATTCCTTTCGTGGAAGGTAACTTAGTCGAAGTTACTTCAACTGCTTGTTTAACCGCTCTGCCAAACGCTTTAAATAAAGCTTCAATTTTGTGGTGATCATTTTCTCCATATAAAACTTCCATATGACAATTCATTCTAGCTTCAGAGCTTAATGATTTAAAAAATTCTTTAAAATTCTGTGTATCAATCATTCCTATTCGTTCTCTTACTGTTCGATCATTATAAACAAGATACGGTCTACCACTAAAATCGACAACAACTCTTGCTAACGTTTCATCCATTGGAATATAGCAAGAACCGTAACGATTTATCCCAATTTTTTCGTCTAACGCAATTAATAAGGCTTTACCTAATGCAATACCAACATCTTCTGTTGTGTGATGATCATCTACTTCAAGATCACCTTCACAAAATACTTCTAAGTCTATTCCGCTATGGAATGAAAATAACGTTAACATATGATCTAAAAAACCAATTCCAGTTTGAATGTTACTTTCTCCATCACCATCTAAATTTAATTTCAAACGTATATTTGTTTCATTTGTTTGTCTTGTAATCATTGCAGTTCTCACTTTGAATCCTCCTCAAATCGAATACTAATTGCTTTACCGTGACCAAATAGACCTTCTTCCTCTGCGATTATTTCAATATGTTTTCTTGCTTCACTTAAGGCAGCCTTATTGTAATAAACAACGGATGTTTTCTTTTGAAAATCATTTACATTTAATGGCGAGGTAAATCTTGCAGTTCCGCTAGTCGGTAATGTATGATTTGTTCCTGCAAAGTAATCGCCAACAGGCTCTGGGGTATAGTCTCCTAAAAAAATAGCACCAGCATTTTTAATTTTATGAACAATCGACTCTGGATTTTTTATCATTAGTTCAAGATGTTCAGGCGCTAATTTATTAACAAGCTCAATACCTTCCTCGATTGTTTTAACGACGATAATCGCTCCATAATTTTCGAATGAGCTTTGAATAATTTCTTTTCTAGGTTGTTCTTCTAATAAGTTAGGTATTTCTTGCTGTATTCTTTGTGCAAACTCTTCTGAATCCGTAATAACAATACTAGATGCCATTTCATCATGCTCCGCCTGTGCCATTAAGTCAGCAGCAATAAATCTCGGATTGGCTGTTTCATCTGCTAATATGACAACCTCAGTTGGACCTGCAACCATATCAATTCCTACTATGCCTGAAACACTTTTCTTAGCTAGCGCTACATAAATATTGCCAGGACCAACTATTTTATCTACTTTTTCAATTGTTTCAGTTCCATACGCCAGTGCCCCTATCGCTTGCGCTCCACCAATTTTTAACACTTTTGTAACACCAGCTAATTTCGCAGCTACTAGAATAGAAGACTTAATTTTTCCTTCTTTATTTGGTGGCGTTACAATGACAATTTCATTCACTCCTGCTATTTTTGCAGGTATCACATTCATTAAAACTGTTGATGGGTATGCCGCTTTTCCACCTGGGATATACACACCAACTCTTTCAATCGGATTAATTAATTGTTGAACATATGAATTTTTTTCATTTATTTTATAACCATCTTGCAGTTGCTTTTCATGATATGTCTCTATATTTTTCTTAGCTTCAATTAATGCATTTATTAAGTTTTCATCAGTTTGTTCTAGTGCTTCATTAAACTCAGCTTCACTTACTTCAAAGCTTTTTAGTTTCACCTCATCATAAATTAAAGAATACTGACGTACAGCTTCATCACCATTTTCTTTCACATTTAATAAAATCTTTTCTACGCTTTTTGTGATCTCAACAGTAGGTAAATTCGTTCGGTTTATAATACTTTCAAGTTTTTCGCTTTTATGATTAATCGATAAAATTTCCAGCATATATGTTCCTACCCTTCTTAATTTTTTCTATAAATTCAGTAATACGGAAATAGTTAAATCGATAACTTACACGATTTGAAATCACTCTAGCACTGATTGGAATCATTTCTTCTAAGATGACTAATCCATTTGCCTTTAACGTACTTCCTGTTTCTACTAAATCAACAATAATATCTGACATGCCTACAATTGGTGCTAATTCAACAGAACCGTTTAAATAAATAAGTTCAATATTTTGCCTAAACTGAAAATACTTCGAAGTAATATTTGGATATTTTGTCGCAACTCTTAACGTTTCATCACCTCGATCAATTAACGTCCCTGGAAAACCCGCTGCTGCAAAAATGCATTTTCCTAGTTCTAAATCCATCAACTCATATACATCTTTCTCTTGTTCTAGCAGAATGTCTTTTCCTACAAAACCAAGATCGCAAACTCCTCGTTCAACATATGTAGCGACATCCACAGGTTTCACTACTAAATATTTAATTTTATATAATTCATCTTCAAAAATTAGTTTTCTAGTTTTAGAATCAATTACTTTTCGGTAACCAGACTGACTTAATATTTTAATAACCTCATCTTCAAGTCTTCCTTTTGCAACTGCAACTGTTAGCCAACTCACTTTACATCCCTCATTTGACATGTTATCCAAGCATTTGTATCAATCGAAAATCCTATTGCATCAATACTGTTTTCCGAATCTTCAGACACCAGAAGATAGCGTCCTCCACTTAAAACCTCTTTATTTAACTGATCATAATACCCTTTAAAAACGATTCCGTCATAATAATCAAATTCATTTACGATTGATAAATCAAGAAGAATATTTGGACTAATTTCTTGAAATTTGATTACTTTTTCTACAGCATTTTCCATTGCATTATTTAATACTAAGCTTCTAAGTAATGAATGAAGCTTTTCTCCTTTACCTTGTAACCTAAATAACTGTTCAAAAACATTTCTAGCTTGAAACGGTAAATTAATTGACTGAATAAATCGTTCTAATTCATCTATGTTTTTTAAATAAATTAGTTTCTTCAATTTGTTTTTTTGCGACTCGGTTAAATTACATTCCTTAAATAATCCTTCGATAAACCCTGTATGCCCGATTTCTAAAATAAAAGGAACATTGTTTAATAAATCAATTGCCATAATAACTACTTCTATTTCAGATGCTTCAGTAATTTTCCCTAAATTTTCAATACCAAATTGATTAATTTCTTCAAGCTCTACCCCATTATTTCGATAGATTGTTGATTGATAAAATACTTTACATTTCTCTTCCTTCAGCGCGATTGGATAAATTTCTTTCATTAATGCACTTGTTAAATCAGGTCTTAACAATAAAATTTGCTGTAAACGTGTTAAAACAACAACTAATTCTTCTCTAGCTAATCTTGGGTTTCGACTTGAAAATGAATCATACTCTTCAAATAGCTGAGGATGAAACGGGATATATCCTCGCTCTAGTGCATAATCTTCCATTTTTCTTTTAAATTGGTAATTGACTAATGACTGCTTTAATTTCCCATCCAATTAAACAGACCCCCTTCTAGAAAAAACAAAAAGGCCATACAGGTTAAATGCCTGTATGGCCTTCTGGCACGACACAAGCACCTTTTTCGTAACACGAAGAGGGCTTGCATCTACGGTCAATTTTTGTCCATAGATTCAAACCCTGGGTGGATGATGATGTTGTAGCCCATTATTCGTGCGTGCGAAAAACATGTTCATGTCTCCTTTTTCGTTTTATTTTTATTCATCTTAATGAATTTAATATAAGTTGTCAATCCCTTTTGAAAAATAAAAATCTTGAAAGTGTTTACATTAAGATTTTTTAATTTTTGTGAATCTATTAAATTAAAATGAGTTTTTTCTATACAAATGCCTCAGTTATAGGAAAATATTGAACTAAAATCTTACCTAGTATAGACATAATAAATAACATAAAACCAACTAAAAAACCCGTGAATTATTGCCCAAAGAACTGATTTATGAATACTCCAAGATATTGTAATGGCTAAAGCAGAACCGAAAGTAATAACACTTTTTGAACCAACTGGAACATTATGTCTTTTTTCTGATTTCATACCTCAAACCCCATTCCACTGAAATCTATATTTTCATTTGTTAATATTTATTCTTCAGTGAAAAGTTTATTCTCTACAAGTATTATTATTCTTTAATTTCAAGGCAACTAAACTGCGGGTTATCGTACTGCTTATATTATCATGGCATCCAGCTTTTTCTTGTTGATTATCGCAAATAATTAAATATCAAAAGAAAATGTTTCTTTAAATCCTCTTTTTCCTTCTATAGTTATTTTTATAGCTCTTGTTTTTGGCATACGTTGAATCCAATTTAATTCTAGTAATCTTTCTAGAAGAGCATTTCCCAAGGCTCCACCAAGGTGATATCGTCTTTCACTCCAATCTAAACATCTATGTGAAAAAGATCGACGCTTCTTCTTAATTTTTTCAAGATCAATTTTAAAATCAGTCAAGAATCTCTCACCTTTTTCCGTAACAATAAATCCCTGATTTTCTTCATTTATAACACCCAAATTAATTAAAGAATCAGTTAATAGTACCCCAAACTTACCAGCAGGATGATCGTAACACGTTCTTGCAAAACGTATTGCTGTATTTTCTGAAGCTTGTTTTAAAGACCGAATTTCAATTGGAGGGGCTATTGATAATAATGTCTCCAATATTTGAGCAACTTCCTGATTTTGAATACCGTAGTAACGATGTCTTCCTTGTTTTTCTACGCTAACTAATTTTGCATCGACCAATTTTGCTAAATGAAAACTAGCCGTTTGTGGTTTTATGCCAGCCATATATGCCAGTTCGCTAGCAGGATGAAATCTACCATCTAAAAGTACAGTTAATATTGCTGCACGTGAAGTTTCACTTACAAGCGTAGCAACCACTGCTACATTAGGATTTGCATTCATTTTAATTCTCCTCCCATTATGTAATCCATATTTCGATGATAATTGAACTATTTATATTCTACAATAAATTTTGTAGTAGATAATTATTAGGAGGAAAAAAATGAATCATTCTACAGATACAAAGTTGATTAAGCCAAAAATTCTATACTATGGAACACCTGTGATTTTACTAAATACATTGAATGAGGATGGGACTGATAATATTAGCCCTATGTCTTCCTCATGGACTTTAGGAGATTGCATAATATTAGGAATTGGGCTTGGTGGGAAAGCTATTGAAAATTTGCAGCGACATCCTGAATGTGTAATCAATGTTCCTAACCCTTTATTATGGGAGAATGTTGAATTTTTAGCCCCTTATACAGGAAAAAATCCCGTTCCTGATTCTAAGAAAAATATAGGATTTACATATGAAAAAGAAAAATACAATATCAGTAAATTAACTGCTACAGAGTCAAAAACCGTAAAACCTACACGAATAACAGAATGCCCGATTCAAATCGAGGCAATTGTAAAACACATTCGTATCCCTGAACATTCACCTGATTTTGCAATTGTTGAGACACATGTTTTACATGTACATGCTCATAATGAAATCATCATTGAAGAAAATCATATTGATCCAAATAAATGGAGTCCACTAATATATAATTTCCGTCATTATTTCGGTCTCGGAAATAAGTTAGGTAAAACGTTTCGTTCGGAAATATAGTAAAACATAAAATATAAAAGTCAGATTCCAACATGTGAGGAATCTGACTTCATTATTAATATTTTAAAGAGAGATGAATATAAAATATTTAAATCATATTCATTAAAATCGCATGTTTTATGTAAACATCATATTTTCTCAACTTTAATTAATCCATCTTTTTCTATAAATTCATTCCACTCTTCTCGTAATAACCCCATACGAATTGAGTCATCTTGCTTCCATCGTCATTCCTAATTTTTCTCCAACCTTAATCATACGATGATTGCCAGACCATGTTGTATAACCTACACGCACAAGAGGTAATGTATTAAATAGATGATGAATCCAAAGTTTTAGAGCCCTAGTACCAAAACCTTTACTCCAATATTTTGGATCATAGATACCTATTCCCACCTCAAGCCAATTAGATTACTTATGTTCCCAATAGTAGCTAACGGTTCCTATGACTCTTCCATCTATGATATCAAACTATTAGCTGGTTTAGTTGAATTAAAGGAATGTTTAAACTAGGTTTTGGAACTGCTCCACTAGGAAATATGTTACGTAACATCCCAGATGAAGAAGCGGAAGCATTAAGACATGCATTTCAAGTTTTAGCAGTATAATATAATGGATGGTTTAAGGGATTGTTAATAAAATGGGAAAGGAGATTTTACTCCTTTCCCATTTTGTCTTTTTAAACTAAGGCTTTTACTAATTATTTAGCGCGCCGTGTCATAAAACTCTTTTCAACCTTCTTACCAACATACCAAAGAATTAAAATCGCAATCAAAACTAGAATACTTTCTAATGGTTCATTGATGAAATCATCTAAATCCTGGCCAATGAAACTAATGAGCAATAATGCAACAAGTTTACCCATAGTAAAGCCAATAATATATATTTTCGGCTTGATTTTAGACATTGATGCAAAAATATTAGTTAGGAAAGAAGGACAAAATGGGATGCAAAACCAGAGAAAAACTGGACCAAATCCACTGTTATCCAACCATCCCATACTAGATTTCTTTTTCTTTCTTTTTTGAATAAATTTGTCCAACCACTTTGCACCAGTCATTTTTAACAAGAAATAAATTCCTGTGGTTCCTAAAACACTACCAACAAAAGTTGCTATAAATCCTGGCCAAAATCCGAAAACATTGACGTTTGTAGCGCAAATTACTCCAAGTGGAATAATACCCAAAAAAGAATCTGCAAATGGAATCAGAAATGCTATAAGAATACCTAGGTTTTGATGGTTACTTATGAAATGTTGTAATTGATGAAATGAGATCCCCTCGAGAATATACAATTTCATTTAGGTTCTCCTTTCACATCTATTTGTGAGTTCTTAATAATTAAATAATTAGTCATCTAAATCTGTGAAATCAGAGATAAGGATGTTTTCCATTTTCTTTAATGCTCTTTTCGGAAACTTTTTTGTATATAAAATAAAATAAAAATAGGAAGATTGTTATAAGAACTGATAACCAAGGTGAGTTCAAAATCGTTCTCCCAAACAATGAATAAAAAATAATAAGTGGAATAAATCCAGAAATCATTAAACTAAGATATCTCTTATAGCTCATTTTCATTGCTGCAGATAAGAAGCATGCTAAATCAATTGGTGTTGCTGGACTACAACTTATTAAAAATAAAAATCTACCTGAGTTTGATTCAATAGAAGTATACAATTTAGGATATTTCTTACAAAGTCTATTAAGCATTTCGGTATTTGAAAAATAACGACCAAAAAGATAAATCCCGCTTTGTGAGATCATCATACTTGCAATACTTATCAAAATATTCTGCCATAACGGAAACATAATTCCACCTGCAATGACAAAAATTGAACTTGGAAGGAACAAACATAACCTTAATGAAAAAATTATAAGGAAGATCCATTGAGCCCATCCAGAAAAACCATTAACGACATCTTTAATCTGATTCATATCATTAGTTAGAAATCCGAAATGTTTCATATAAAGAACGATAAATATCCATGATAAAAAAAAGATTGGATAAATGAATTTTTTCATTGAATTACTCATAATGAACAAAAAATAGTAAAATAATTCCATACGATAATAGAGACAGGAAAAACAACTTTTTTTTTAAACATATTTTTCCATATTTATTTTTGCAAAAAAAAAGGACAAAAACCTGTTATTACTTACTTATTGTGTGTTACTTGGTAGCTACCTGTATTTTATTACATTTCAAATTTTATAATAGAATCCTTTTATGAACAATAATCAAATTTGGTAGATATGTTGT
>NZ_NTZO01000109.1 GCF_002559405.1 Bacillus sp. AFS001701
TACTAGGATCATCTTTTATCAAAATAAATATGAAATGGAAGATAATTTACTAAATCCTCCTGTAGTCATTCGTCATTTTGACAAATCAATTAATATAACTAACCTTACTTTAAAACCTCCGTTAAGATTTAACTCCGACGGTAATATCTCTAGCTCTGGAACGATTTCAATTAAATATAAAAAAGCTGAATATATCGTTACTTTTTATTTAGGAAGTGGTCGATTTAAATATGATCGGAAATGAAAAAGGATTTACATTTATTGAGGCGGTTATTTCATTAAACTTACTAATTATTTTTTGTATTATGATTGTTCCTTCAATGTCATTATTTTTACAAAAAAAAGATAAGATAACGATTAGCAATATGGCAGATGACTTATTAACAGATATGGTTCATCTTTATTTTATGAACAGAGAAGATTTTAAAGAGGGTTTCCATTCAAAGAATGGCAAAGAGTTTTTAGTAAAATTAAACGCTAGAAATAATTTTAATTCGATTTGTATTACTTGGACTGATCGAAAAAAGGAAAGTGAAATATGTGAAGAAATTACAGAATGAAAAAGGCTTTACTTTACTAGAGACACTTTTTTCACTTGTTTTATTTTTAATGATTATTTCTATATCCACTTCAAGTATAAAAAGCTTTGTTCAACGAAATTACAGTTATGAATCCGTAAATAGGTTAGAATTAGATAATTTTATAAAAGAAGTTCAAAAAGAGGCAAACAAAAGTATAAGTTTTACAGTTCATTCCGACCTTCTTCTCTTTGAAGAGTTTAATCAAGTTACGATTAGTTATCGAAAATATGCAACGATTATTCGACGACAAAGGCTTGGATTAGGACATGAAATTGTACTTCAGAATATAAGGGATATAAAGTTTGAACAAATAAGTGAAAGGCAAATCCTAGTAAAAGTAATCGATTTAAATGGTGGAATTTATGAAAAAACTATTCGGATATTTATCAAATAAATTTAAAATACTTGGTGAAAATGGAGTGTATTTACCTTACACAATCTTTATGATAAATATTTTACTAATTTTTTTTCTAATACAAATAGATATTTTTCATTCGTTCAATACCTTTTATTCTTATACGAGAAATCAAAACAAACTAGACCGTGTACATTCACAAGCAATTTACGATTTAAAGCATGGTAATTTACCACTTCAAGGAAATACAGTAAAGTATTATAATAATACAAAAATTATATTGAATACTTATTTAGTTGCAAATGATGAATATCATGTAACTTTAACTAGTAGTAATTCAAAAATAAAAAAATATGTAGTTCAATTTAAATATAAAAAAAGTACAAATCAAGTATCGGATTGGATCGATTAAGTTGGAGGATAAAATGGACTCAATTTATTTAGTAGGATTTATGGGGTGTGGAAAGACGACTGTTGGAAAGGAATTAGCTAAAAGAGTAAACAAAAAATTTATTGATTTAGACGAGGAAATTGTTTCTCAAACAGGCAAAAGCATACCAAAATTGTTTAATGAGTTTGGTGAAAGCGGTTTTCGAGATATAGAAACACAAGTATTAAAAAATTTACCATCAAAAAAAATGATCACTTCAACAGGTGGTGGAATCATTCTTCGTGATGAAAACATTGGATATATGAAAGAAACTGGCAAAATAATTTATCTTGAAACTCCAATTGAAATAATATACGAAAGAATCCATTTGGATTTTAACCGACCAAATGCTGTAAATCGAACGATTGAAGAACTAACGGAACTGTTTCAAAAGAGAGAATCACAATATAAAAAAGCAGATTATGAAATTTCAACGAATAATTTAACACCAATTGAAATTGCGTTGGAAATCATTGACTGTTTAAATTATTCAAAAGGAGGAGATAGTAGAAATAAGTGATAAGAAAGTAAGGTGATTTCTATTGAAAACAAATGATTATGTAAAATATATGACAGAACAATTTATTAATTATATCGATCAACCAAAAGAGAAACGTGATTCAATAAAACAAGAAAAAGAAGAGTTGAAGGCCCCATTTTCTACTAACATGTTTGGAATGTTACCATTAAGTCTAGCTTTATTAATGAAAAAAGTTCAAAATCGTAAAGACAAAGAAAAGAAAAGTATTTAGTTAATAAGACTGATTTCAATTAAAGAAGTCAGTCTTTATTTTTTGGCATTAGAAGAAAAGGAAAGAGGAACAATCTTATTTAAAGTCCCTCTATACCTAATCTCCACTTAAAAGCCTTTAACTTAACTTATTCATTGTATTTGGTGATAGATAAAAAAGCCCACCATTAATAGCATCAACATGAATAATTGGTTCGTAAAGTTCTTTAAGTGCATTGAATTCTACATGATAATTTTCAGGTTTTTCTTCATCAGCTTCATAAAATTGATTTAATAAATCTAAATCATGTTGCCATCTATTCCTTGCTTCTTCAGCCCATACCGTATCTTCTTTTTCAATTATGTTTCGAAGTAATTGTTCCATTCGATTTAAACCACTTATTGGTTTAATCAAAGGTGACATGGAATAGCAAAAATCAGGTATTTTAGAGTTGAATTGGATTTTTTCAAGTTTTGTATGAAAATCTTTAATAATTCTTCCGGAAATTAAATGGATTCCAAAAGAATATAAATAATCTTTTTTATGATCACAAGTAAAAGAAACCTGATAATTAACAGCTAACCAAGGGTGTAATGCAATTTGTTGGCCCATAGGTGCTTTTGTGTCTTCATAAAGTCTAATTGACTGTCCTAGTTCATTAACGATTGAGAAAATTTGGTGAAGGCGGGGCGACCCAAAATGAACTTGTTCACCTTTAAGATCTTCGGGTGCATTATCACTATCTGTAATCAGTGTTAACTTCATAGGATTTGGGATACCGCCTGTTTTTTCTAAATAATGCCAATAGAAAGGGCGATTCATTAATTTTTTATCCATCTCAATTGTTAATTGTATTTCTAAATATGTTGGTGTTTTCTGTAGAATTTCACAATCATTATATCTGAAAAAGTATTCGATATAATCATGGATTTCATGTTGCTGCATAACTATCACCTGCTTGTTTATGTTGCTGTAATTGAATGATGGACGTTAAATTTTCCATTTTAATTTTCATTTCGCCTTCAGTTTTAGAGTGAATAAATATCTCATTCATATGAGCTTCAAAATCTTTATAAGGTATTCTAGTTAGAATATCATCCAGTTCACCAATCACACGCTCAAATAAATTGATTTTTTCATAAAGTAATCTTAGTATGTGTTCTTCAATTGAGCCAACAGTAGCAAAGTTATAGATACTTACATCCTCTGTTTGTCCAAGTCGATGTATACGTCCTATTCTTTGTTCAAGCCTCATAGGATTCCAAGGAAGGTCATAATTAATCATATTTGAACAAAATTGTAAGTTAATACCTTCACCACCAGCTTCGGTTGCTATTAGCACCTGTACACGATTTTTAAATAATTCTTTCATCCAATCTTTCTTACCTCGTTTAAAACCACCTCGAAATGGTACAGAGGTAATACCGTTTTGTTTTAATAACCATTGCAAATACAACTGTGTTGCACGATATTCAGTAAAAATAATTACTTTATCATTTATTTTTTTAATTAGTTCAACTACTTTATTTGCTTTTGAATTAGATGTAATTTGATTAATTTGATGAAAAATTTTCTCGATATAAGGATCGTTAATTTCAATATTTTCTTTTTCGAATCTTTGAAGCATTTTTTTCATTGATACATAAACAGCTTCACGACTACTACAAGCTTCACGTTTAAATGTTAAAAAGGAGAATGCTGAGGTTACCCCAGTATATTGTGATTTCTGCCATTCATCGATTAAATCATAAAGTTTTTGTTCTTCTTCATTAAAATTAATTAATACTGTTTCTACCTTTCGTTTTGTCCACTCAATGCCTGTATCTTGTCTACGATTTCGAACCATTACTTTTCCAATTAGTTCTCTTAATAAGTCTTCATGCTCTAATGAGCGGTTCTTAGCAGAAAAATATTCTTCAAAACTAGATTTATTACCTAAATGTCCAGGTTTTAATAAAGAAACTAAATGGAAAATTTCTTCTATGTTATTTTGAACTGGTGTAGCAGTAAGCAGTAAACAATATTTCTTTTTAAGATGTTGTACAAACTCATAGTTTTTTGTTTTATTATTTTTAAGTTTATGAGCTTCATCGATAATGACGAGATCATAGTTGATACCTAATATTTTTTCTCGATGAGGATCTCTTTTTGCGGTATCGATTGATGATACAACAACATCACAACTATCCCAGACATAGTTCTTTTTTTGTTGTGCGATTGCTGGAATATGGAATTTTGTATTTAATTCAAAGGTCCACTGTGATACAAGTGATGCAGGAACTAGTATAAGTACCTTATTAACTAAACCACGAATCATGTATTCTTTTAAAATTAAACCTGCCTCAACTGTTTTACCTAATCCTACTTCGTCAGCTAAAATTGCTTTTCCATTCATTTTTTCAATTACAGTCGTAGCTACATCTAGTTGATGAGGCAATGGAGTTAAATTTGGTAAATGAGTAGGAGCAATCATACCTGTAAAAGATGGAATTGCTAACTTTGTAGAAGTATGATAGGCAAGCTTATAATTCTCCCAATTTGACCATGGTCCATCATTCTCAAGCTTCTCTAAGAACTCTTCTTGCCATTCTGTATGGAATTTAATCTCAATTGACATGTAAACCTCACCTATTTCATTTTTATATTGGATAATCGTGAACGTTATAGTAGAATAACTGGTATAACGTTCGTTATTTTATTTTTAAAAAATTTCACTTGGATATTGATGAAACTTGTCGTTTAATGTTAGGATAATAGTGTAGAAAAAAAGTAAAAATTTATTATTCTTTTATTAAACAAAAAACTCATATTGTTAAGAAAAAACAGTTAACTAATATAGTTTGATAATATTTTCTTGTTTTCTACTAGTTTTTCCGAAAATATACAAAATATGTAAATTATTTAATGGTTAGCTGGACGAACTATTAATTTAGTTTTCCATCATGCTAGCATGTAGATAAGGGGGAAATGGCTACATGACGACTTTATTACGCACACCATTGTTTGAAGATTACAAAGTATTAGGTGGTAAAACAATTGATTTTGGTGGCTGGGAGCTACCTGTGCAATTTTCGAGCATTAAAGAAGAACACGAAGCTGTTCGTACAGCAGCTGGTTTATTTGATGTTTCTCACATGGGAGAAATTGAAGTAACTGGTAAAGATAGTCTTAAATATTTACAAAAAATGATGACAAATGATATTTCAAAATTAAATGAAGAAGGCGCATTATATACAGCAATGTGCTATGAAAATGCTGGAACGGTAGACGACTTACTAGTTTATAAGTATAACGATGAACACTATTTATTAGTTGTAAATGCGTCTAATATTGAAAAAGATTTCGAATGGTTAATTTCACATGTTGAAGATGATGTAAAAGTAGTTAATAAAAGTAATGAAGTTGCACAATTAGCTCTTCAAGGGCCAAAATCTGTTGCAATTTTACAACGTTTAACGAATGAGAACGTTACTGATATTAAGTATTTTACTTTCAAAGATAATGTATTAATTGGTGATCTAAATGTTTTAGTTTCACGCACAGGTTACACAGGTGAAGATGGATACGAGTTATACTTAGCTGCGGAAGATGCGTCTAAGCTTTGGACTTTACTTTTAGAAGCAGGTAAGGAAGACGGTTTAAAACCATGTGGATTAGGTGCTCGTGATACACTTCGTTTCGAAGCAGCTCTAGCATTATATGGTCAAGAACTAACTAAAGACATATCTCCATTAGAAGCTGGTATCGGCTTTGCTGTGAAGTTAAATAAAGAAGAAGATTTCTTCGGTAAAGAAGTTCTGAAAAATCAAAAAGAGCAAGGTGTACCTCGAAAACTTGTTGGAATTGAAATGATTGACAAAGGTATTCCAAGAACTCACTATCCTGTATATGTAAACGGGGAAGTAATTGGTGAAGTAACAAGTGGTACGCAATCTCCAACATTAAAGAAAAATATTGGACTTGCATTAATCAAATCTGAATTTTCTGCTTTAGGTACTGAACTTGAAGTTGAAATTCGAAATAAAAAATTAAAAGCAGTAGTAGTTTCGAAACCATTTTACAAAAGAGAGAAGAAGTAACTAGGGGGAGAAAGGGGATTACCTTAATGCATCGTTATTTACCAACGACAGAGCAAGATCGTCAAGAGATGTTAAAAGTAGTAGGTGTTTCATCAGTTGATGAATTATTTAGTGATATTCCTGAAAAAGTTCGATTTAATGGATTATTAAATATTAAAAAAGCAAAATCTGAATCTGATTTATTAAAAGAATTAACTGAATTAGCTAATAAAAATGCCAATTTAAGAGAGTATGTATCTTTCTTAGGAGCGGGTGTTTATGATCATTACTTACCAACTGTTGTAGATCATGTAATTTCACGTTCAGAGTTCTATACAGCTTACACTCCATATCAACCTGAGATTTCTCAAGGTGAACTTCAAGCAATTTTTGAATTCCAAACAATGATTTGTGAATTAACAGGTATGGATGTAGCAAACTCGTCAATGTATGACGGTGGTACTTCTTTAGCAGAAGCAACTACTTTAGCAGCAGGTCACAATGGTAAAAAACGTATTTTAGTATCAAAAGGTGTTCATCCACAATCACGTGAAGTTATCTTATCTTATGCTAAAGGTCAACACTTAGAGGTTGTTGAAATTGGCATTAAAGATGGAAGAACTGATATTGAAGAATTAAAAAATGAAATGAATGACAATGTAGCATGTGTTGTTGTTCAATATCCTAACTTCTATGGACAAGTAGAAGAATTAGCTGATATCGAACCAATTGCACATACTGGTAAAAGTTTATTCGTTGTTTCAAGTAACCCATTAGCATTAGCAGCTTTAACTCCTCCAGGAGAATTTGGAGCAGATATCGTTGCTGGTGACGCGCAAACATTTGGTATTCCTACTCAATTTGGTGGACCTCACTGCGGATACTTTGCAACTACTACTAAATTAATGCGTAAAATGCCAGGTCGCTTAGTTGGTCAAACTGTTGATGGTGAAGGTCGTCGCGGATTTGTATTAACACTTCAAGCTCGTGAACAACATATCCGTCGTGATAAAGCAACTTCAAATATTTGTTCTAACCAAGCGCTTAATGCATTAGCAGCTTCAGTTGCAATGACAGCTCTTGGAAAAAATGGTGCTGTAGAAATGGCAATGCAAAATATGTCTCGTACTCAATATATGAAGAAAAAATTAATTGAAAACGGTATCTCAGTTGTATTCCAAGGTGCTGCATTCAACGAACTTGTAATTGACGTAAAACAAAACGTATCTGAAGTCAATAAACAATTATTTACTAAGAAAATTATCGGTGGTTATGACTTAGCAAAAGTTGAACCTACTATGGCAAATCATATGCTAATCGCAGTAACTGAATTACGTTCTAAACAACATATTGATACATTTGTAGAAGAATTAGCATTATTAGTAGACGGAAAGGGGATTCAACATGCTGAAGGATCAACCGTTAGTTTTTGAGATAAGTAAAGAAGGTCGTATTGCATATAGTCTTCCTACAATGGATGTAGAAGAAATTGATATTAATGAAGTTATTCCGAGTGCGTATATCCGTAAAGAAAAAGCGGAATTACCAGAGGTTTCTGAATTAGATTTAATGCGCCATTATACTGCGTTATCTAAACGTAATCATGGTTTAGATTCAGGGTTCTATCCACTTGGATCATGTACGATGAAATACAATCCAAAAATCAATGAAGCTGTAGCACGTTTCGCAGGTTTTGCACATATTCATCCACTTCAAGATGAATATACAGTGCAAGGTGCTCTTGAATTAATGCATGAACTTCAACAAGAATTAAAAGAAATTACTGGAATGGATGAAGTAACGTTACAACCAGCTGCAGGTGCACATGGTGAGTGGACTGGATTAATGATTATCCGTGCTTATCACGAAAGCCGCGGTGACTTTAACCGTACTAAAGTAATCGTACCTGACTCTGCTCACGGAACAAACCCAGCATCAGCTACTGTAGCAGGCTTTGAAACAATCACAGTTAAATCTAATGAAAAAGGTTTAGTTGACCTTGACGATTTACGTCGTGTAGTTGATGAGAATGTTGCAGCATTAATGCTTACAAACCCTAATACATTAGGTCTTTTCGAAGAAGATATTTATGAAATCTCTGAGATCATCCACGCTGCTGGTGGTAAAGTTTACTATGATGGAGCAAACTTAAATGCTGTATTAAGTAAAGCACGCCCAGGAGACATGGGATTTGACGTAGTTCACTTAAATCTTCATAAAACATTTACTGGTCCTCACGGTGGAGGTGGTCCTGGTTCTGGTCCTGTTGGAGTTAAAGCAGATTTAATTCCTTATTTACCAGCACCAATCGTTGAGAAGGTTGGAGATGAGTACGTATTAAATTCAGACTGTCCAGAAACAATTGGTCGTGTTAAACCTTTCTTCGGAAACTTTGGAATTAATGTAAGAGCATATACTTATATTCGTTCAATGGGTCCTGAAGGATTAAAACAAGTAACTGAAGATGCGGTACTAAACGCTAACTACATGATGCGTCGTTTAGAGCCTCATTTCGATCTACCATTCGATCGTCATTGTAAGCATGAGTTCGTTTTAAGTGGAAAACGTCAAAAGAAATTAGGTGTTCGTACTTTAGATATTGCTAAACGCCTATTAGACTTTGGTTACCACCCACCAACAATCTACTTCCCATTAAACGTGGAAGAGTGTATCATGATTGAACCAACTGAAACAGAATCGAAAGAAACTTTAGATGCGTTCATCGATGCAATGATTACAATTGCTAAAGAAGCTGAAGAAAATCCAGAAATCGTACAAGAGGCTCCACATACAACTGTTGTAAGCCGTCTTGACGAAACTTTAGCAGCTCGTAAACCTGTATTACGTTATATTAAAGCATAAATCAAAAAGTTCCCTCATCGAAGGGAACTTTTTTTATGGACATATTTCTGAATAGTAATATAGAATCTGATCAAAATGAAACCGTGTTTTTTGGAACGACTTAATATCTATTTAATCCGATTTATCCGACCATCAAATGCCTGGACCAATGGTTGCTTTTGTTCCTTCACATAATCTTCAAATGCATCAAAGTCTGTTGGACCTTCTATTTTATTTTTACCTGATAGTAATATCGAGAAATTGTCACCACCATTAGCAAGATAGCTATTAGTAGTGACAGTATAACTAGTTTGTGGGCTAATTGGGGTACCATCTGTTCGCATGATATTAATCACTTTTTGACCAGAATCTTGCGTATTATCCCAAGTATATTTTAAACCTGATATTTGTAGCATCCGAACACTATCATGTTCCTGCCATTGTTGATTGAGAAGTTCCTGGATTTGTTCACCAGTTAATGTCATTTTAACGAGTTTAATTTTAAATGGTTGAATCGTGAACAATTCATCCAAAGTTATATCCCCTTTTGGAAGATCAGCACGTATTCCACTAAAGTTCATAAATGCGAAATCAGACTTCATTGCAAGTCGTTGTGAATCTGCAATCATATTTCCTAAACTAGATTCTCCATTATGATTCTTCTTACTTAAAATATCGTTTGCAGCTTTACCAACGACTTTATTAACGATCGGTTCAATTTTAGATTCATAATTTTGTATCATTTTTTTAATTCCAAGATCTGGTCTAATATCATCTTGGTAGACCATTTTTATACGTGCCTTTTTGTCTACAATATCTTTCGTATTAGGATCAATTGTTAACTGAATGACGGAGAAAGATGTTCCATAAGAGTAGGATTGAACAATCAGCTTTCCGTCTACTTCTTTGTTAAGATAAGTATGTGTATGTCCAGAAATTATTACGTCAACTTCATCATCCATTTTTTTTGCCATTCTAACGATTTCACCTATCGCATTTCCATTTGCTTTGGACTGATTTCCAACATTATGTGCCAGCACAACGATCGTTTTTACACCTTGTTTTTTAAGTGTTTTTACTGAATGATTGATTGCTTTTACTTCATCTATAAACTTTACACCATCTGTTTTATTTGGTGGTGCAATCTTTGGAGTATCTTTAATTACGACGCCAATAAATCCAATCGGTACGCCATTAATATTTTTAATACTGAATGGAGGCAGAAGGGTCTTACCAGTTTTATCGTCAATTACGTTGGCACATATATATGGGAAATTTGCCCCGTTAAAATAACCAGTTTTTTGATTATTTCCACCTTGGATCAACCGCATCATTTCATTCACACCACGATCGAATTCATGGTTCCCTAGAGTCCCATAGTCAAAATCCATCTTGTTTAATACTTCAATTGTAGGTTCATCCTGTAGAAATGAAGAAATTGGAGGACTTCCACCAACCATGTCACCAGCATGAACTAGAATAGTGTTTTTATTTTCTTTTTTCTTCTGATTCAAATATGCTGAAAGATATTCTACTCCGCCAACATTTCTGCCGTTAAATTTTCGGGTCGTATCTAATTGTCCATGAAAATCATTAATGCCAAGTAATTGTACTTGAATGAAACGGTTCTTATCTTTCTTGGTGTTAATAGGAATGTTTCTAGCAGCCGGATTACTAGAAACCATAAATACTCCTGCAGATAATGTAGTCGTAAGAACAAAAGCAAGAACTGCTTTTTTTAATGCGTTCCAATTCAATATATTCTCCCTCCTAATTTGCTAGTAGGTTACTTCCTAAGCATAGGGAAGGATTGTTAAAGCTACTTTGTTCTAGTGTGAATTTTCAGTTAAATTTGAAAACTGACTATTAATACGCTTTTAAGAAAAATTAAATATTTTTAAAATTTTTTTTAATTGCATTTTTATACGATATTAAAATGGATCAAAAGTAATATAAGATGAACTGGGGGGAGGAGGCACTAAAGAGTAATAGAGTTTTTAAAATCTACTAGTATACCTTTAGCCTTGCTTTCTCCATTACCTGCATTTAATACTTGCTTTAATAAACCTATAATCTACCCTAAAGAATCTACAATTCCTTATTGCCGTTCTTTTCACTGGATTGAATAAATACCCACAACAACATCAAATTCTTTTTGTAACAAACTAAAATTTCCCAAAAAACTTATTAATTGGTGTTGATTTTTTCTCACATAAGGAGGATAATTGTAACATTATTTTTAACTGAAAATTAACTAAATTAGGGGTAATAAAAATGAAAATCGTGAAATTTGGTGGGTCTTCATTAGCCACTTCGGAACAAATTGAAAAAGTATTTCAGATTGTTACATCAGATGTAGAACGTAAAATTATCGTTGTATCTGCACCAGGTAAAAGATTTCCAGATGATATCAAAGTTACCGATTTACTAATTAGTTGCGCACAACTTGCTCTACAGGGAAAGGATTATTCGAAAGAATTCCATCAAATTATTCAAAGGTATTCTGAAATTGCAAACGGATTAGGTTTATCTGAGGATATTGTGAATGAGATTTCATTAGGTATTGAACTTTCTTTAAGTAGTAAAAAGGATCATCCTGCAAGATATATGGATACTGTTATGGCTTGTGGGGAAGATAATTGTGCTAAATTAGTAGCGTCTTATTTTCAGTTAAAAGAACTTGAGGCAAGTTATATTAATCCAAAAGAAGCAGGTTTATTTGTTACAAATGAACCAGGACATGCCCAAGTTTTAGCGAAAAGCTATGAGAACCTATTTGAATTGAGAAAAAAATCTGGAATTCTTATTTTCCCAGGATTTTTTGGCTATTCAGAAGATGGACATATCGTTACATTTTCTCGCAGTGGCTCAGATATTACTGGTTCTGTTGTTGCCAACGGAGTTAAAGCTACTTTATATGAAAACTTTACTGATGTTGATGCAGTTTTTTCTGTAAATCCTACGATTATTCGTAATCCAAAGGAAATTAAGGAATTAACTTATCGAGAAATGAGAGAGTTATCTTATGCAGGCTTTAACGTATTTCATGACGAAGCATTGATACCTGCCTTTCAAGCTGGAATTCCAGTAAACATTAAAAATACGAATAATCCAACTGCTCCTGGTTCACGAATTGTTAAGGAACGTACGTTATCAAACGGTCCTTTAATTGGAATCGCGAGTGATAATGGATTTTGTAGTATTTATGTAAGCAAGTATTTAATGAACAGAGAAATAGGATTTGGGCGTAAATTATTGCAAATACTTGAGGATTATCAGATTTCTTATGAGCATCAGCCAAGTGGAATCGACGATATTTCAATTATTATTCGCCAAAATCAATTACCAGTTGAAACAGAATTTCAAATTATTAAACGGATCCAAGATGAATTAGATGCAGACCATGTGGTCGTTGAAAGAGACCTAGCTTTGATCATGTTAGTAGGTGAGGGGATGCGTCAAAATGTTGGTACTACTGCAAGAGCGAGTAAGGCGTTAGCAAATGCGGGAATAAATATTGAAATGATAAACCAAGGTTCTTCAGAAGTAAGTATGATGTTTGGAGTAAAATCATGCGATGAGAAAAATGCAGTACAAGTTATTTATGAGGAATTCTTCTCAAAAAGTGTCATCTAACTAAATTACTAAAATATAGATGAAAAGAATGAATATCTAACGTAATTCCTGAAAATGGAATACATAAGGAGTATATGAATATGACGGAAAAAGAAATACAATTACTTCAGTGTATTGAACAAAATGGTCGCTTAAGTAATGACGTAATAGCTAAAATGATTGGAGCTACAGAAGAAGAGGTAGCTGATATATTAACAAAATTTGAAAACGATCGTATTATTCTTCAATACATTACGCTTATTGATTGGGGAAAAGTTCCAGTCCAAGAAAGTATAACGGCTATGATTGATGTAAAAGTAGCACCAAAACGTGGGGTAGGGTTTGATGAGATTGCTGAAAAAATCTATTTATACCCGGAAGTTAAATCAGTTTATTTAATGTCAGGAACATATGACTTATCGGTTGTAGTTGAAGGGAAAACTATGACATCAATTGCTTCATTTGTATCCCAAAAACTATCGACTTTAGAATCTATTTTATCAACGACTACCCATTTTATTTTAAAACGTTATAAACATGATAGTATCGTATACGGTCAAAAACAAAGTGATAAGCGTATGGTGATCACGCCATGAGTAAATTTAATTTATCAAATACAGTTACTACACTACAACCATCAGGGATTCGAAAGTTTTTTGATTTAGCGGCTAGTATGGATAATGTCATTTCACTTGGGGTAGGTGAACCTGATTTTGTCACGCCTTGGAACGTGAGAGAAGCAAGCATTTATTCGTTAGAAACAGGACATACGGCATATACTTCAAACGCTGGACTGCTAGAATTACGTCAAGAAGTAAGTCGTTATTTTGCTAAGAAATTTGATGTGCATTATAGTCCAGAAGATGAATTAATAATAACTGTAGGGGCAAGTCAAGGGATTGATATTGCTTTAAGAACAATTTTAAATCCAGGGGATGAAGTAATCGTTATTGATCCATGCTTTGTTTCATATGCTCCTTTAGTTTCACTAGCAGGCGGTGTTCCAGTTCATTTATCAACGACAGGAGAAGAGGAATTTAAAATCAATCTTCAAGCCTTAAAAAAGAAACTTACACCGAAAACAAAGGCAATCTTACTTTGTAATCCTAATAATCCAACTGGTACTCTACTAGAAAAAGAATTATTAGAGGATTTAGCCGTATTTGTTAAAAAGCATAATTTAATTGTCATTTCTGATGAAATTTATGCTGAGCTTGTTTATGATGGCGAATATACAAGCTTTGCAAATATCGAAGGAATGCGAGACCATACAATTTTAATTTCTGGATTTTCTAAAACATTTGCAATGACAGGCTGGAGACTTGGAATTGTTGCAGCACCTTCAGACATTATTTCCCATATGCTGAAAGTTCATCAATATGCAATTATGTGTGCACCGACTATGTCACAGCATGCTGCAGTTGAAGCACTTCGAAATGGAGATCATGATGTAGAAGCAATGCGACGCAGTTATATGCAACGTCGTAATTTCCTTGTGCAATCTCTTCAAGAAATTGGATTATCATGTCATCTTCCAGGTGGGGCTTTTTATGTATTCCCATCAATACAGAATACTGGCTTAACATCAGAGGAGTTCGCTGAACAATTATTATTAAAAGAGAGAGTAGCAGTCGTCCCGGGAAATGTTTTTGGAGATTGTGGTGAAGGGTATATTCGATGTTCTTATGCAACTTCATTAAATCAATTAATTGAAGCTACAAAAAGGATTAATCGATTTTTACAGACTCTTCCTACTTACGAACCAACAAATTTTATTAAAGTTGAAAGTAAATAATCGAAAAATAAAGCTCTTGTTTTCATTTGAGGAAACAAGAGCTTTTATTTTATTGCAGTATATAATTCCTCTGTTTGAGCTTCAAGTATTCTTTCAGTAAAAATTGATGTAATTAAGTGATCGTAACCTAAGGTTTCACATAATATCCAGTTATTTTGCATTTCTAGAGGTAACGATTTTATTTTATCTTTTAATTCATTCATAA
>NZ_NTZO01000010.1 GCF_002559405.1 Bacillus sp. AFS001701
CAATTTGTAAGTTTACAATTTGTAAGTTTACAATTTGTAATTTCGCAATTTGTCATGTTATTACCATTAATACTAATACCATTGAAGGTGCTATTATCAGAACTGTTTGAGCCAAAATTACTAACATTAGCATTGCTATCAGTTGCATTACTTATATTTGAACTGGCATTAGTAGTAAGATCAGTTGAATGATTGTTATTTCTACTAACTTCAATATTAGTATCATTTGAACTACTAATATTGTTAATAACTTTATAAAAAGGTATACCCCTTCTTCTTGGATCATAAGTTGTTGACATCTATATTCCTCTTTCTTTTCCTATAATTAAGGCTAATAAAAATTTTAATATTTAAAACATTTATTACTAAAGCAAACTGTAGATTAGGAATTTAATTGATTTGAAAAGTGCGGACTTCTTTGTGAGCATTAGAAAAAAATTAAACGTACACTCAGAAGATGGTTTGACGTTTGTCCCATTAAACTTGTCCGTAATGAAGCGATAATAAATACATCTACATTGATAGAAATAAGGTTTTAAAAATGGCCTGTACAAGCAATATATGTGGACAAAGTTAATTTGAATATGTATCTACCCATTTTAAAAAATTACATTATTTTCCATATAATTAAATGTTGTTGTTAAAGTTTAATCACGTATTCGGTTCAATTAATTGGTAATTTTCCACTAAACTACATTCATTATAGTTTTTGGAATTAAAAATTCAGTTACCTGCTAAACTACAAAAAAGCCACTTATTTCATCCTAATAAAATGGATCGGACATAAGTGGTTTATTATTTTGTAATGCTTCAAATACTTTTTTAAAGGTTAAATCATATAGCCTCACTAACGCTATAAAAAGAACTCATAAAGCTCTTCCTACTAGACCGAATATAATTCCAATAGTTTAAGGGTTTTTACTTATTGAATGGTCAATTTTTAGTTAATACAGGAATATGAATAATTTAGAAAAGGGGGATGTGCATGAATTTTAATGAAAGTGAGTCCCATAATTTGAACAACCTATACAAACACCGTACCAATCCTCCCATTAATAACGGTGAAGATCAATTTAATTCCATATATAGTAACCAATGGATCTATAAGGATGATCGATCAAAAAAATTAAATCTTACTAAATTCGTAGACGAATTACCCATCCCACCAGTATTATCCCCCCGCTGGAAAGATCATTTTTATACTTATTATGAAGTAAAGATGACGGAGTTCAAACAATCACTACATAGTGAATTAGGAGACTCAACTGTTTGGGGGTACGAAGGAAGCTATCCGGGACCTACAATTAAAGTAGAGCAAGGTGAAATCGTGTTTATTAAATGGATCAATGATCTCCCAGACAAACACCTGTTTCCGATAGATTATACTGTTCATGGTGCTCATAAAGATGTCCCTCAAGTAAGGACAGTTGTACATGTACATGGAGCTTGTGTCGAACCTGAAAGCGATGGCTATCCTGAGGCTTGGTTTACAAAAGATTATAAACAAGTTGGTCGTTATTTTAGAAAGCAAGTATATCGATATGATAATTGCGATTGTGCATCTACGCTTTGGTACCATGATCATGCACTTGGTATTACAAGGCTAAATATTTATGCTGGTTTAGCAGGATTCTATCTAATTACTGATCAGAAGGAAAGTTCATTAAATTTACCGAATGGGAAATATGATGTACCGCTATTGATACAAGATAAAAGTTTTAATTACGATGGTTCACTTTATTATCCAGAACAACCTGATCAACAAATTAAAGAACTACAAACGTCTATTATCCCTGAATTTATTGGTGATACTGTAATCGTGAATGGAAAAGTTCATCCTTATTTAAAAGTTGAACCAAGAAAATATCGATTTAGGTTATTAAACGGTTCTAACTCACGCTTTTTTCGATTTAAGCTTGATACTGGTCAACTTATGTATCAAATCGCAACTGAGGGTGGATTCATACAACATCCGATTGGAATAAGTGAGCTCATGTTATCACCTGCAGAACGAGCAGAAGTAATCATCGATTTTACGAATCTTGAGGGTAAGAAGATTATTATGCACAATGATGCTCCTACCCCATTTCCATCTGGAAGACCTGTTGATGAAAATACGGGAACAGTGATGCAATTTCTAGTTACATTGCCATTGTCAAACGTGGATACGAGTATGATACCAGCTAATATGGTGACTATTCCAAAAATAAATGAACAGTCTGCTTCAATGAAGCGATACTTAACATTAGATCACAAGATGGATCAGTATGGACGAGAAATTATGTTATTGGATCATAAACATTGGGATGCCCCCATTACAGAAAATCCGAAATTGGGAACGACCGAAATATGGTATTTAATTAACCTAACACCAGATGCTCATCCCATACATCTCCACTTAATTGATTTCCAAATCTTAGATCGTAGAAACTTTGATGTAGAAAAGTATAAAAAGGAAAGGATCATTCATTATACAGATCCACCGACTCCACCAAATCCACAAGAATGTGGATGGAAGGACACTGTTCAAGCTAATCCAAATCAAGTAACTAGAATAATCATGAGGTTTGGGCCATTTACAGGATTATATGTTTGGCATTGTCATCTGTTGGAACACGAGGACTATGAAATGATGAGACCATTTATTGTGATTCAATAGGGGATTCTGTTTTTTTTGTGGATGAGTCTATACATTAATAAAAACCACTTACGCCATCCAAATTAATCGGATTAATTGTAAGTGGTTTAGTTATTAATTACTTTGTAATGCTTCGTCTAATTTATTTATTAATATACCGATCGTTGTGCGTTCAGCTTCTGAAAGTGGTACAAGCGGTAAACGAACTCCACCAACATCTAACCCTTTCATTTGTAAAGCTGTTTTGATTGGACCTGGACTTGGAGCCATGAAGAATCCTTCAAATAATGGTAATAGTTTACGGTGCAAGAATTGTGCTTTAGCCATATCTCCTGTGAAGAAGCTTTCAGCTAATTGTTGCATTTCATTTCCTAATACGTGTGATGCAACTGAAACCGTTCCCTTTGAACCAATTGCAAATGCAGGAAGTGTTAGGCCGTCGTCACCACAATATAATTCAAAATTTTCAGGAGTACGGTCAATAATTTCTGTCATGATGCTTAAGTTACCAGTTGCATCTTTAATTGCAACTATATTCGGAATTTCAGCTAATCTTACAACTGTATCCACAGTAAGGCTAGCAACTGTTCTACCTGGTACATTATATAACATAACAGGCAGTTCAGTACTTTCAGCTGCCGCTTTAAAGTGTTGATAAAGTCCTTCTTGGTTTGGTTTATTATAATAAGGTACAACTACCATTATTGCATCTACACCTAAAGCAGAAACCTTTTTCGTTAATTCAACTGTTTCACGGGTATTATTACTTCCTGTACCCGCGATTACAGGTACTCTTCTGGCTGCAGTTGAAACAACATGGCTAATTAATGCTAACTTTTCTTCAGAAGTTAACGTTGGAGATTCTCCAGTTGTTCCACAAACTACGATTGAATCCGTACCATTCTCAATTAAGTAGTTCACAAGTTTTGTTGTTTTTGCGAAATCAATATTTCCTTTTGAATCAAAAGGTGTTACCATCGCTGTTGAAATTTTACCAAATCTACTCATTGTTCCACTCCGATCAAATATTAATCCATTTTAACTGAACTAAGTTCAAATGCATCATGAAGTGCAGTAACTGCTTCGACCATATCTTCATTTTTGACAAGCACCCAAATAGTTGTATGACTGTCAGCTGATTGTAATATTTGAATCCCTTTTTCAGCTAATGCAGTAACAATTTTTGAAGTTACGCCAGGTACTCCTGCAATTGCCGCTCCAACTATTGATACTTTTGCACATCCTGTAGTGTACGAAGGTTCATAGCCAATTCCTTTTAATACATCAATCGCTTTTGAAGCAACTTCATCACTTACAGTGTATACTACACCATTTGGTGAGATATTAATAAAGTCTACACTTATTCCTTTATTTGCCATTGCTTTAAATACTTGAGAATGTAAATCAAAAGTATGTTCCTTTGAAGTTACTCTAATTTGCGTAACATTCGGTACATGTGCGATTCCTGTAATTAAACGATCTTGAATATTTTCACCAATAATTCGTTGTGTAGGATTCGATGTTACTAGTGTACCTAAACTATTTGAATAAGTTGATCGAATTCGAATAGGTACCTTCCCTTGCATCGCGATTTCTACAGCTCTAGGATGAATTACTTTCGCTCCTTGATATGCCATATTACAAATTTCTGCATAAGTAACAACTGATAAAGGTCTTGCTTCTTTTACAATCCTTGGATCAGCTGTCATTACGCCTTCAACGTCAGTAAAGATTTCGATTGTTTCTGCGCCAACAGCAACCCCAAGTGCAGAAGCAGAAGTATCACTTCCACCTCTACCTAATGTTGTGATATCACCATTAGATGTTGATCCTTGGAATCCTGCGACTACTACAACATCATAGTTTTCTAGCTCTTTAATTAGACGGCCACATTTCATATCAAGAATTTTTGCATTTCCAAATTCATCATTTGTTCGGAAACCTGCAGAAGCACCTGTCATTGCCATGGCATGAATCCCGTTTTCATTCAATAAATTTGAAAAAACAATTGATGAAATTGTTTCACCACATGACATTAATAAATCAAGTTCTCTTTGTGTTACCTTACTTTTTTTTGCGCCAACTAAATTTAATAGTGTATCTGTTGCATATGGTTCACCTTTTCGTCCCATAGCTGAAACAACTACTACTAATTTATATCCTTTTTCTAATGCTTCTTTTATATGCTTAAGTGCGTGCTTTCTTCCATTTTCGTCACGTACTGAAGTCCCTCCAAATTTTTGGACTAATATTTTCATTCTTGCACCTCTCTAGCAGTTTTCACTAAATGATGCTTAACTCAATTAATCTTTCAGCAATTTGCACTGAATTCCAAGCAGCACCTTTTAATAGATTATCTGAAACGATCCATAAGTGGAATCCAAATGGATTATCTAAGTCTTTACGGATACGTCCTACAAATACTTCATTACTTCCAATACTGTAAAATGGCATTGGATATAGTTGTTGTTCTGGATCATCTTGTAAAACGATTCCAGGTGCATCACTTAAAAGTGATTTAAGTTCAGCTACTGTTACTTCCTTATCAACTTCAATATAAACTGACTCTGAGTGACCAGAAATTACAGGAAGTCTTACACAAGTTGCGCTAATTTGTAATTCAGGTAAATGCATGATTTTTTTCGTTTCATTAATCATTTTCATTTCTTCATAAGTATATCCATTCTCAGTAAATACATCGATTTGTGGAATTGCGTTAAAAGCAATTTGATAATGTTTCTCGCCACTTTTTACCGGTAATACTGATGGAGTTGCTTCTTCACCATTTAAAAATGCTTGCGCTTGTTCCTTTAATGCTTCAATTGCTGTAACTCCAGCACCAGAAACGGCTTGGTAAGTTGAAACGACTACTTTATTTAAACCAATTGATTGACGAATTGGTTCTAAGGCAACAACCATTTGGATTGTTGAACAGTTAGGATTTGCAATAATACCTTTATGATTAAATAAATCTTTGTCATTTACTTCAGGTACAACTAAAGGTACATCTTCAGCCATTCTAAATGCACTAGTGTTATCTACTACTACTGCCCCTCTTTTAACTGCTTCAGGAGCTAGATCTTTTGATACTGAGCCACCAGCACTAAATAAAGCAATATCAACACCTTCAAAAGCTTCAGGAGTAGCTTCTTGTACGATTACTTCTTCGCCTTTATATGTTAATTTTGTTCCTTGAGAACGTTTTGAAGATAAATATTTAATTTCTTTTACTGGAAAATTTCTTTTCTCCAATGTTGCAATCATTTGTTGTCCAACTGCTCCAGTTGCACCTACTACAGCTACTACATAACTTTGTTTATTCCCCACTTTTTTTGCACCATCCCTGTTTTCACTTTTATTAAATAGTTTACGTCAAATGAAGTTTATATTCAAAGGTTTTCGCTTGAATAATTGATTTCATAGTAACGAGTATGTATCCAAATGACACATACTCAATTTTCTTCATTCTAACATAGAAAAAATAATTCAGTCCTATTTTTTCTAAAATATTTATTGGAGATCGCGATATTTTTCAACTAAAACAGGTTGAAGTTGTTTTCCTTCAATAGAAGATTTCACTGTATCAAGCAATGAATCCATTCTTGCCACTAATGAATTCGGTTTTTTAATTGGATCATCTTGACCAAAGGGAATAAAATAGATATTTTTTGTACTCATTAAACGCATTAAATTATGACTTAGAGGATAATACCGATCTAAATGGAATATCATTGGTTTAGGACAGTAAAAAATTGACTTTAAAAGGAGCCGATTAAAGGGTTTAAAAGGGGATTGAAACAAAAAATTAAGCTTAGTAAAATAATTTTTAAGATCTCACCCTAATGATTGTAATGAACGATATATTTAGCGTAAACATAATCAAGTTGTTTTTTAATGCAAGTATTATAAAAGCTTTGTTTATAATCAGTATATAGTACCTTTAAAAACCGATCTCTAATTGATTTAATCGTCAAATTATGAAACCGTAAATAGGTTTCAGTCCAAAATACCATATTGTTTGAAAAAGTTTCATCGTCGATTTCAAAAAATGTCCGTACAGCTCGAACACCAATATTCCCCATTAAAACAGTAACATCTTCCACGTCAACATTTGCATCTAGTTCAAAAATAATAATCTCATGATCGTTTCTAGTTCTATGATTTGCACCTTTAAGTGAATAACCTATTAATTCACCATTTGTAAGATTAAAAGCAACTACACCTTTTGCATAATCTAAAGCCCAGTTATTATAAGCTAGTTCTATGACATCTCTTATTCTTACATTTAAAATTAAATGATCAGCAAGTTTACGTTTGATCAATTTTTCTTTTGAAATAAATTGTTTTTTTAAATGATATTCGATAATAACCAACATTCCTCTCTATGATGAATAATTAGAATCACTATCACTATTATTACGATCGTTATGTAAAAAAAATGACAGATTTTTAAGTAATCTGTCTCAGAATTTTTCTGAAATACATAAATCATCTTGATCATGGTCACTATTATATCTGCAGTTAAATTGATTGCATATTTAGTTTTTTACCGTTGTAAAAGTACAAAAAATTGTTAACCTAAGCAATTTAGTTTTTGGAATAAATAGCTAAATTTTTCATAGATCAATGGATACTATCAAAAAAAGCACCCTTTTTTAGGTGCTTACTAAATTCATCTTACTGTTCATCTTTCTTATACAATTCTTCTTTTACAATCTTCCAGCCAATCGTATGAATTTCTTCAATAATTTTCTTTCTATTTTCTTCTGTAACATCAATTGGCGCAATTATATTCACTTTTGTTTTTCCAAATTGATAGGTAGCAGTAAATTCTGTTTGTTTACTCAGTATCACCACCCCCATAATTCATTGTATGTTTAGTTTGATGACGGACTAACCAACCTTTTGTTGCTGATTGATTCAAAAATTAATTAATTCCTAAATTAGACATATATATAGTCTATGAGGTGATTAAATGGAACGAGTTGCATTGTACTTGCGTAAAAGTAGAGCAGATTTAGATGCAGAGGCTAAAGGTGAAGGTGAGACCTTATCAAAGCATAAGGAGCAGCTTTTAAAATTCGCTAAGGAAAATAATTTAAATATTATTTGTATCCGACAGGAAATTGCATCAGGTGAATCGCTTGTTTATCGGCCAGAAATGTTAAAGCTTTTACAAGAAGTTGAAGAATACAAATATGATGGCGTGTTAGTAATGGATATGGACCGTCTTGGACGCGGTAATATGAAGGAGCAGGGTATTATTTTAGAAACGTTTAAATCATCTAGAACAAAAATTATTACACCAAGAAAGACCTATGACCTTCATGATGAGTTTGATGAGGAATACAGTGAATTTGAGGCATTTATGGCGCGAAAAGAATTAAAAATAATTACTCGTAGGCTTCAACGAGGTCGAGTTTTATCAGTCCAAAGAGGAAATTATTTAGGAACCTTTGCACCTTATGGATATGAGATTTATGATACGAAGGAATTCCGCTCATTACGTATTAATAACTATCAGGCAAAGGTAGTAAAAAGTATTTTTGAATGGTATACGAAGGATTTGATCGGTGCAAATGAAATTGCCAACCGTTTAAATCAAATGAATATCCCTTCCTATACTGGAAAAAAGTGGAGTTACCATTCCATTTTGGAGATGATAAAAAATCCTATTTATATCGGTAAGGTGACTTGGAATAAAAAATCAAGTAAGGGTATAAGAAAACCAAAATCTGACTGGTTAATTGTTGATGGAAAACATGAAGCAATCATTGATCTTGTTATATACAACTCAGCACAAGATATTTTAAATAGTCGATACCATGCCCCTTATAATAGTAAATTAAGTAATCAGTTAGCTGGAATACTGTTTTGCAGTAAATGTGGATCAAAACTACAGCAGCGTTATCCTAAAGGCAAGCCTAGACAAATTGTGTGTACAAATAACCGTTGTAACACTCGGTCTTCCTATACTCATTTAATTGAAGAAAAACTCTTACAAGGGTTAGAAATTTGGTTAAAAGAATACAAAATAAGTTTTTCGAATCAAACCGACGAGGAAGATTTTGAAGTCATTAATTTAAAAAAACAGGCACTTAAACAAATCGAAAATGATTTAAATGAGGTAGTAAAACAAAAAAATAATTTATTTAATTTACTAGAACGCGGTGTTTATGATGAAACGATTTACAATGAACGTTCTGAGATCCTCTCTAATCGACTAAAAGAACTTTCAAATAGTAAGACGTTAGTTTTGGATGAACTAGCGAAATATCACAATAGAGGGTTGCTAAACGAACAATTTATACCAACCTTTGAAAAAGTGTTAGATTTATATTACAAAACAACTGATATAGAACTTAAAAATCGTCTCCTTAAATCAGTTTTATTTAAAGTTGAGTATCAAAAAGAGCCACATCAAAAACTAGATGATTTTACATTAATACTTTACCCTAAGCTCCCCAGGTGATCTTGTTAACTGATTTGGTATTATCATCTAAGTCACATTAAATTAGTTCCATTTAAACCTAAAGCATCGTTTGTAGAAATACCTAATACAACTGGTTTTCCATTTCTTAATGTAGCCTTTGCTGCCATTAATACGGGGCTATCAGTTTGAGCATTAGCAAACTTACTCATTGAATTTCCTGTTAACGGTGCAATTACCATACAATCTAATTGTACTTTTGGACCAAATGGTTCTGCTCCTACAATTGAATCAACTGTTTTACGCCCTGTAATTTCTTCTATTTTTTCAATCCAGTCTTCCCCTACACCAAATCGAGTTGTTGTGCTTTTTACAGTAAATGTAACAACAGGGTATACGTCAGCTCCATCATCCACTAACTTTTGAATTTGTGGTACTACCTCTTCATAAGTACAATGTGATCCTGTAATACCAAATCCAATTTTCTTACCTTTCAACGTCATTTTTGTTGCTCCTTCCTTTTATCTAAATCTACCTTTAATAGCTGTGTTAGTACGTTTCCAATTATTTGCCCTGCTGTTTTAGGAGCAACGATTCCTGGTAAACCTGGTGCTAGTAATGCCTTAATACCTCTTTTTTCAGCATACCGAAAATCTGTTCCTCCAGGTTTAGAAGCTAAATCAATGATTAGTGAATGAGGTTGTAATTTTGAAATGACACTTGCTGTCACGATTTGAACTGGAACAGTATTAATTACAACATCTACATCCTTTAAGGCCTCTTCAATATTCTTAAATTCAAAAGCTTCTAAGCCCATTTCAACAATTCTAGCAATATGTTCTGATTTACGAGCCCCTACTTTTACTTTTGCACCTAAATTATGAAAAGTCCTTGCGACACTCATTCCTGTACGACCTAAACCTAATACGGCTACTTTCGAATTATGAATTGTATATTCCGTATGTTGAATAACCATCATGATCGTACCTTCAACAGTTGGAATACTATTATAAATAGCTACATCGTCTCGTTCAAATAATTTTACTAACTTTCGATTTGAAGCTGTAACTATACTATCTAAGTAAGAGTTACTTATTCCAGAGTAAATCGTACAATGCGAAGGAGTACTGTCTAAAATTTCTTTTGTCAGCACGACTTTCTCATTTGAAAAAATTGTATCGACAACCCCTTCAATATTCGTACCTGGTACAGGTAGTAGGATTGCATCTAGATCTTCAAAATTTGCATCTGCCATTAATTCTTTTGATGCACTGGTAAATCCACTATCTAATTGTTCAAAGCCTATTAATGTTACCTTTGCGTCTAACTCTGTTAACTTCCGAATAACTTCCAGCTGTCTGGCGTCCCCACCAATAACAGCAATATGCAAGCCAGTTAACATGCAGCATTCACCTTCTTTACTTCACTATGGTAAATGGAAATTAATCTCTGTAAGCAGGACTACCGCCTAACATCTTTCTCCTAAATATCTTATGAATCTTCCATTGCATTGGTGAAGATTCTTTCTAAAATTAAGGAGCAGTAATGAAAAACTGTTTAAATCTGAGCATTTCTATTTTCGGTCATTTGAAAAATAGAAAAGAGGGTCCTATAATGGACCCCCTAATTGATCAACTTATTGTTTAATATTTGTTGGAATTACTCCATCAGGACTTACTAATGAAACTGCAAAGTCGTCAGTAAAAACAAACTTCGCAATATCATTTACTTTATCAATTGTTACATCATCTATTAGTTGAATTACTTCGTCTAAAGTACGGTGATTACCTAGCATTAATTCATTTTTACCATTTCGGCTCATTCTGCTATTTGTACTTTCTAATCCTAACATTAAATTACCTTTTAATTGCTCTTTACAATTATTTAATTCTTTTTCTGTTATTCCATCTGCATTTAATACTTTTAATGTTTCTTGGATTGTTTCAAATAATTGATTTAATTGGCTTTTTCCAGTACCTGCATAAATTGCAACTGTACCGCTATCATGGTATGCAGAGTGATAAGAGAATACTGAATATGCAAGTCCTTTTTGCTCACGAACATCTTGGAATAATCGACTACTCATACTGCCACCAAGTATATTATTTAAAGCAATTAATGGATATAAATCGCTATGTCCAAGTTCAAGTCCTCTATAGCCAACACAAAGATGTGCTTGCTCTGTTTCCTTTTTGCGAGCAATTTGTCCATAATGGATTGTAGGAATCCCAAAGTTTATATCTTTCTTTTTACCCTCATAATTTCCGAATAAATCTTCAACACGTTTAATAAATGATTCATCAATATTACCCGCAATTGAAATAACTACTTGATCCGGAGTGTAAAAATCCTTCATGTACTGACGTAAAGTATCGCCGTTAAAAGATTTTAAAGTTTCTTCTGTACCTAAAATTGGATAACCTAATGGATGAGTTTCATACATAACTTTACTTAATAAATCATGAACTAAATCATCTGGTGTATCATCATACATTTTGATTTCTTCAAGTACTACATTTTTTTCTTTTTCTAATTCACCTTCATCAAAAGTTGAATTAAAAAACATATCTCCTAACACTTCTAACGCGTAATCCGCATGAGTATCTAACACTTTAGCGTAATAACAAGTATATTCTTTTGAAGTAAATGCATTTACTTGTCCACCAATTGAATCGAAACTTTCAGCGATTTCTTTCGCATTGCGTGTTTTAGTACCTTTAAAGAACATATGCTCAAGAAAATGTGAAACACCATTCAGTTCAGACGTTTCATTGCTTGAACCTGTTTTAATCCAGACTCCAAGTGCAACTGAACGGACAGTTGAAATATTTTCAATTACTACTCTAATTCCATTTTTGCAAGTATGTCGTACAATCATGTAATGCCTCCTATGTATACACCATCTATTTACACTTTTGTAATAAGATTGAAAAATTTAACTATATTTTACAATCATCTTAACAAAGCTGAAAGTAATTGTCATTTGTTTTCAACTTTTTTAATTGTATCGTACCGTTTTTCATCTAATAAAGTTGAAATATTTACAACTTTTCGACCTGATGCCTCTATTTTTGTGATTAGTTCATCAAGTGCCTCAGCTGTCGGTTTCGTTGGATGCATAAGAACGATTGTACCATTACCTACTTTTTTCATAACACGATTAATAATGACTTCTCTTGGCGGTTTCTGCCAATCAATCGTATCTGCTGTCCACATAATTGTTTTTAACCCTAAACTTGAAGCGATTTTTACTACCTCATCACGATAACTACCGCTTGGAGGGGCAAACCATACAACTTTTTGATCAGTTGTAGCTAGTATGACTGAATTTGTTTGGGTTATTTCATTTCTTATTTGCTGACTACCTAATCTTGCCATATCGGGATGTGTATAAGAATGGTTCCCAACTTCTTGATCTGCAGCAGTGATTAGTTGAGCGACAGTTGGATTATTTTTTACCCATCTACCCTCAAGAAAGAAAGTTGCGTTTGCATTGTGCTTCTTTAATACTTCTAACATTTCTGGAATATGTTCATTTCCCCATGCAACATTGATTGTAAATGCTACCATTGGTTTTTCAGGATTCCCTTTATAAACTGGTGATGGTGGTAAATCCTTTAAATGAACTTTTGGAGAAACTTCTTTAAATACTAGTTTATTCTCATCAAACTTACCATTTGCCTTCATTTTCTTATATGACGCATTAACATCGACTGTTAAACCATTATAGCCGGGTATTGCTTTCCAAACCGAGTCCACATATGCATCTTTTGGAGGTATCTCGAAAGTTGGCGCTTTTGTTTTGATTTCATCCAATAGCCCATTTGTTTTAGCTGTAACAAATGACGATTTTGAAGTTAACTTCCTGACGTATTGATTAGTATATTGATTTCTAACTACTAAAATTGCTAGAAATAATGCCATAACGAATGCTAGGACTTTAAACCGACTTCTACTCATTTCCTAAACGCCCTCCTACTAGAAGGAATATGATATTTTTTAATAAAATAGAACAAGCTTTCTACTTATGTACGACTAAATTAGCATTAACTAATTTAATCTGGTAATTTCTAGTTCTACTTTTCTTATTGTAACCAAAAAAATTTTAGGCACACATGAAATTCTGGAAAATTAAAAGAGAGGATTAAGAGGGAGTATGAAAGTAAAAAAACAACAGGCTCATTTCTAAGTGCCTGTTGTTTTTATTGGTTAGGAAGGTGAACGCCTTCCACTTTTCGTGATGTCTAGCTTCAGGCGTTTGCCCTTCGAGTTCATAAGCCAAGGACCAGCAAAGGTTAAAAAGCAACCTTCACTGGTCCTTGTCTAATGCTTGTCGGCGCAGATCGAACGCCTTCCGCTTTTCGTGATGTCTAGTTCCGCAAGCTAGCTCATCGGTAATATTCCATTAATCTTCGAAGTGGAAAAATAGCCACTTCTTCAGATTAATGGAGATATTCCTTTCAGAGCTGGACGAGCTTGCTCCACATTTCATTGTTGCTCAGCTTTTTCTTTTTGTTCTTTTAATACTGCTTTGCGAGATAGGTTTACTCGTCCTTGTTTGTCGATTTCAGTTACTTTTACTAGGATTTCGTCTCCAAGTGAAACTACGTCTTCAACTTTTGCAATGCGTTCTTCTGCAAGTTCAGAAATATGGACTAATCCATCTTTACCTGCAAAGATTTCAACAAATGCACCGAATTTTTCAATTCGTTTTACTTTACCCATGTATAATTGACCTACTTCTACTTCACGAACAAGGTCTTCGATAATTTGTTTTGCACGTTCATTCATAGGTTGGTCTACAGATGAAATAAATACTGTTCCATCTTGTTCGATGTCAATTTTTACGCCAGTTTCTTCAATAATTTTATTGATTTGTTTTCCACCTGGTCCAATAACATCTTTAATTTTATCTGGGTTAATTGTCATCATTAAGATTTTTGGAGCAAACTCAGATAATGCCGTTCTTGGTTCGCTTATTGTAGCAAGCATCGACTCAAGAATTTGCATACGTCCAATTTTTGCTTGTTCTAATGCTTCTTTTAAAATTTGTTCTGATAAACCATCAATTTTAATGTCCATTTGAAGTGCAGTTACACCTTTAGCTGTTCCTGCAACTTTAAAGTCCATATCTCCTAAATGGTCTTCCATACCTTGAATGTCTGTAAGAACTGAATAATGTTCACCAGATTTAATTAATCCCATTGCAATACCAGCAACTGGTGCTTTAATTGGTACACCAGCATCCATCATTGCTAAAGTACTTGCACAAATACTTGCTTGTGAAGTTGAACCATTTGATTCAAGTACTTCTGATACAAGTCGGATTGTGTATGGGAAATCCTTTTGATCTGGAATACTTGGCTCAAGTGCTCTTTCACCTAATGCTCCATGTCCAATTTCACGGCGACCTGGTCCACGAATTGGTCCTGTTTCACCAACACTAAATTGTGGGAAATTATAATGATGCATAAAACGTTTTGATTCTTCTATGCCTAATCCATCAAGAATTTGCACATCACCTAGAGCCCCTAGTGTACAAATGCTTAACGCTTGAGTTTGTCCACGAGTGAATAAACCAGAACCATGTGTACGAGGTAGTAAACCAACTTGTGATGATAATGGACGGATTTCATCTAATTTTCTTCCATCAGGACGAACTTTTTCAACCGTGATTAAACGACGCACTTCTTCTTTTACTAGCATTGAAAGGATTTCTTTAACTTGTCCAAGGATCTCTTCTTCTGCTTCATTTTCTTCAAACTGAAGAACAACACGTTCTTTTACTTCATTGATTGCAGCTTCACGAGCATGTTTTTCATGAACTTGAATAGCTGCATTTAATTCTGTTTCACAAATTTCACGAATTTGTTTTTCTAATTCAGCATCTAGTTCATGAAGCTTAATTTCCAATTTTTCTTTTCCAATTTGTGCTACTATTTCTTCTTGGAATGCAATTAATTTTTTAATTTCTTCATGACCAAACATAATTGCTTCAAGCATAACTTCTTCTGGCACTTCATTAGCTCCAGCTTCAACCATGTTTATTGCATCTTTCGTTCCAGCAACTGTTAAATGAATATCACTGTTTTCAGCTTGCTCAACTGTTGGATTAATAATAAATTCGTCATTAATGCGACCAACTACAACTCCAGCAATAGGTCCATTAAATGGAATGTCAGATACGCATAGCGCTAGTGAACTACCAAACATAGCAGCCATTTCTGATGAACAATCTTGATCAACACTCATTACTATGCTAATTACTTGTACTTCATTACGGAATCCATCTGCAAATAATGGTCGAATTGGGCGGTCAATTAGTCGACTCGCTAATATTGCTTTTTCACTCGGTCTACCTTCACGTTTAATAAATCCACCAGGAATTTTACCTACTGCATATAAACGCTCTTCGTAGTTTACTGTTAATGGGAAAAAGCTAACTTTTTTAGGTTCCTTTGATGCAGTTGCTGATGATAATACGACTGTATCTTCGTATCTTACTAAAACTGCTCCATTTGCTTGCTTTGCTAATTGTCCTACTTCAACAGTAAGAGTTTTACCAGCAAGCTCCGTGGAAAAAACGTGCTTTTGTTGTTCCATATGGTATAAATACCCCTCTCTAATTTACAATTCAAAGTCTAAACTAATTATGTAAAAAAATCGTATATTCTCTATTATCTCCTATGTTTAGTAAAGAAATCAACTAACGAGAAAAAGAGAATAAATATTTATAAATTTAAAATTCAATTGATCAGTAATTTTAAATCGATATGTATAAGAAAAAGCGGGAAGAATCCCGCTTTTTCTTAAAGTATCAAATTAATACTCGAATTAACGACGTAAACCTAATTTGTTAATTAATTCACGGTAACGAGTAATGTCTTTGTTACGTAAGTAGTTAAGTAAGTTACGACGCTTACCAACCATTTTTAATAAACCACGACGAGAGTGGTGATCTTTTTTGTGAGTACGTAAGTGCCCATTTAAAGAGTTAATGTTTTCAGTTAAAACTGCAATTTGAACTTCTGGAGAACCAGTATCGTTCGCATGAGTTTTGTAAGTGCTGATAATTTCGTTTTTACGTTCTTGAGTTAATGCCATGTTTTTTCACCTCATAATAATATTGTTGAACACCTATCACCTAGCAGTCGTCGGTGAATCGATTTGCCAAGCAACGGTTTTTCAAGTACTTTAATAATATTACATTGTTTTAATTATAAAAGCAAGTATTCTAAATTAGTTATTCTCGAAAATAACTTTTTACTGTTTCACGATCTTTTTGTAATTGATCGATTAACTCATTTATACCATTAAACTTCTTTTCATCACGTATTCTAGCATACCAAAAAATTTCAACTTCTTTTCCGTATATATCTTCATTAAATTCAAAAATATTTACTTCAATTGTTTGTTTTTGGAACTCATGATAGAAAGTTGGTTTGTATCCAATATTACACATACCTTCATATATTTCACCGTTAACAATACATTTTACAGCATAAACACCTACTGATGGTAACGCATACGGAATGGAAACAGAAATATTAGCTGTTGGAAATCCAATTGTTCGGCCACGTTTGTCACCATCTACAACGATCCCTTTAATTTGATACTGTCTGCCAAGTAAGTGGGTAGCTTCTTCCATTTCACCAGCTTTTATCGCTTCTCTAATACGTGTTGAACTTACTTTCTCATCGTCTAAAACGAATTTTGAAATTGTTGATTGAGTAAATTCACCTCTAGAATGAAATGGTAATGACTCCATATTCCCTTTACCATATTTTCCAAATGAAAAATCAAATCCAGCAACAACATGTTTTGCATTTAAAGAAATAATGTATTGATCGACAAATTCTTGTGGTAGTAGTGTCGCAAATTCCTCTGAAAATTCAACAACAAATAATTGGTCTACACAAAGTTTCTCCATCCACTTCACTTTTAGCTCCAAAGGTGTCAAATAAGAAATCGCATCATCACGATTTCCGAGAATTGCAGATGGATGTGGATCGAATGTCATCACTGATAATAATAATCCTTTTTCATCCGCAATTTCTTTGGCAGTTTTTATGACTTGTTGATGACCTTTATGTACTCCATCAAAAAAGCCAAGTGCTAAGACCGTTTCTTTACAATCTTCTTTTTTTATTGAATGAGGATGGGTGATTTTTATTATTTTTGTCATATATATCACCTTTTCTATAATCAAGTCTCTTTTCCCATTATAGAACAATGAATAAAATTTATATAGTTTTTTCTATTGGTTATGAAATACTCTTGTCGGTTTAATTACATTATTATTTTTAGGGTTTGGCGTGTACATTGCAATAATTCGATTATTTTCATTGTAGACTGCAATATATTCCCCTTCTTTACAGTTCATCGTATTCGGAAAAAATCCACCATTAAATACTCTTACTTCTTCTTCAACTGTCACAGTTAGACGTGGATACTCATTAAGAGCTTGCTCCATCGATAACATTACACGATCTAAAGTAAAATCATTAGCATTTTCTTCTAATTCAGCAAATGTAACACAATCATCAATGGTAAATGCACCTGCTTTTGTTCTAGTTAAATAAGACATATGAGCAGGGAACCCTAAAAGCTCACCAATTTGAACAGCTAAAGTTCTAATATATGTACCTTTACTACAAAAAACTTCAAACTTAAAAGAAATTGTATCACCTTCGAATACTTCTCGATCATCCAGTAAACTATTTTCAAATATCGTAACTATTCTAGTTGGACGTTCTACTTCGATTCCAGCCCTAGCGTATTCATATAGCTTTTTGCCATTTACTTTAACAGCAGAGTACATAGGAGGAGTTTGACTAATATCTCCTGTTAATTGATTTAGTACATTTAAAATCTCTTCACGAGTAATAACTCGATCAACCTTCTTTTGCTCAATAATTTCACCATGAGCATCCTCAGTTGTTGTAGAAAATCCTAAAGTAATTTCACCAATATATTTTTTTCGATCATCGGTTAAATATGGTATTAATTTTGTAGCTTCACCTACACAGATTGGCAAGACTCCCGTTACTTCTGGATCAAGGGTTCCTGTATGGCCGACTTTTTTTGTCTTTAAAATTTTTCTTATTTTAAAGACGCAATCATGAGAGGTAAGACCCGCTGGTTTATTTAGTGCAATTACACCATTCATCTTATCACCTATCGTTTATTTTTTAGCATGATGAAAAATGGATAGACGAATCTCTCGCCTATCCATTCATTATCAGTTATTCTCTTTATTAATTTGAGTTAGCAATGTCTCAATTCGATTACCATAATCGACTGATTCATCAAATTCAAAAATTAATTCTGGGGTCTTACGCAAACGAATACGTTGACCAATTTCAGAACGAATAAATCCTTTTGCTTTCGCTAATCCAATTAATGTATTTTGACGTTGTTCATCGTCACCTAATACTGAAATATAGACTTTAGCTTGTTGAAGGTCACCAGTTACTTGAACATCAGTAACTGTTACGAAGCCGATTCTTGGATCTTTAATTTTTCTACCAATAATCTCACCAAGTTCTTTCTTCATTTGTTCCCCAACACGATGTGCTCTTACTTTCATACTTTCACCTCAATCTTACAAAGCAAAACAATTCGTGCTTTTATACAATTAGTTTAACTAATTGTATAAATAATTATTTATTATGCTGAACTTATTCATTTGTGATAAGTCCATTATTTATTTCCAGTTTTACAATCATCTTCTAATAGAAGATATTGTGATGTCTAGTTCCAGCGACTTGCCCCTCGAGGTCATAAGCCAATGACCAGTTAAGGTTAAAAACCAACCTTATCTGGTCCTTGTCTTATGCTTGTCGGGGCTTTAGCAAACGCCTTCCACTTTTCTTAATTATTTACGTTTAATTTCTTCCATTACGTAAGCTTCGATTACGTCGCCTTCTTTAATATCATTGTATTTCTCGATCGTGATACCACATTCGTAGTTTGTTGCTACTTCTTTAACGTCGTCTTTGAAACGTTTTAATGTGTCTAATTGACCTTCGAATACAACAATACCGTCACGAATTAAACGAACACCGCTGTCACGAGTGATTTTTCCATCAGTTACATAACACCCAGCAATTGTACCAACTTTTGATACTTTGAATACTTGACGAACTTCTGCTTGACCGATTACTTTTTCTTCAAATTCAGGGTCTAACATACCTTTCATCGCAGATTCAATTTCTTCAATTGCTTTGTAAATAATACGGTGTAATCGAATATCTACATTTTCTAAATCTGCAGTACGTTTTGCATTTACATCAGGACGTACGTTGAAACCAATAATGATCGCATTAGATGCAGAAGCTAAAATGACATCAGACTCAGTAATTGCACCAGCGCCTGTGTGGATGATTTTAACTTTTACGCCTTCTACTTCAATTTTTTGTAATGAAGCAGCCATCGCTTCAACAGAACCTTGAACGTCTGCTTTTACAATTAGATTAATTTCTTTTACATTACCTTCTTGAATTTGAGCAAATAAATCTTCAAGAGATAGTTTTGAGCTTTCGTTACGTTGTTGAAGAACTGCTTTAGAAGCACGTGCTTCACCAACTTGACGTGCGCGTTTCTCATCAGCAAAAACCATAAAACGGTCACCAGCTTGAGGCACTTCATTTAAACCAGTAATTTCAACTGGAGTAGATGGACCAACCTCTTTAATTCGACGACCTAAGTCATTTACCATTGCACGTACACGACCAAATGAAGTACCAACTACAATTGGATCTCCAACTTTTAATGTACCATTTTGAACTAATAAAGTTGCAACTGCACCTTTACCTTTATCTAATTCAGCTTCAATTACAGTACCTAGTGCTTTACGTGTAGGGTTAGCTTTATATTCTTCTACTTCACTAACTAAAAGAATCATTTCAAGTAACTGATCAACACCGTTACCGTTTAATGCTGAAATAGGAACAAAGATTGTGTCTCCACCCCATGCTTCTGATACAATACCGTGTTCAGTTAATTCCTGCATTACACGATCTGGGTTTGCGGATTCTTTATCCATTTTATTCACAGCTATAATAATAGGTACTTCTGCTGCTTTTGCGTGATTGATTGCTTCTACTGTTTGAGGCATAACACCGTCATCTGCTGCTACAACGATAATTGTAATATCAGTAACTTGTGCTCCACGTGCACGCATTGTAGTAAATGCGGCGTGACCAGGCGTATCTAAGAACGTAATTTTCTTTCCTTCGATTTCTACTTGGTAAGCACCGATATGTTGTGTAATTCCACCTGCTTCTCCAGCAGTAACCTTTGATTTACGAATATAGTCAAGTAATGTAGTTTTACCATGGTCAACGTGACCCATAATCGTTACAACTGGTGGACGTTCTTGTAGATTAGCTTCATCGTCAGCTTCATCAATAAAGCTTTCGAAATCATTTTCATCAACAATAACTTCCTCTTCTACTTCAACTCCGTAATCACTTGCTAATAATTCGATCGTGTCTTTATCAAGGTCTTGGTTAATTGTTGCCATAATGCCTAACATAAATAATTTTTTAATTAATTCTGATGGTTCTTTACCTAATTTTTTTGCAAGCTCAGATACTTTTAAAGAACCTGAGAAGATAATTTTATTTGAGGTGTTCTCGGTTGAGTTATTTTTATGATTCATATTTTGATTGCCTTTCTTTATCCCTGTCGTTAGTCGATCTTCAATTTGACTGCTTTGCTTTTGGCTATCAGTCTTTTTCTTTTTATTACTGTTCTTTTTTGATTTTTCTTTCGTATCTTCTAATTGGTAGTCTACTGCGTAATCAAGTTCATCACTAGCTTCTACATTAAATGCAGGAATTACCTTAAAAGAAGATTTGGACACAGCTTTTTGGGGTTGTTTTATCTCTACAGACTTTGGTTGAAAACTCTTATTTAATTTTTCAACAATATCCTCTGCAATTGTGGCCATATGATTCTTTACTTCGATTTTTAAATCCTTGAGTCTTTCAATAATTTCCTTACTTGAAACATTTTGCTTTTTAGCATACTCATAAATTCTAATTTTCGTCATACGTTCACCCCCAGATTAGTCCATTAATTTAATAATGTCTGAAGTTTTGTTGCAAATCCTTGATCAGTAATTGCAACGACCACTCGAGCGTCTTTCCCAATAGCGTGCCCTAATTCAAAGCGATTTTCAACATAACAAAGTGGAGTATTGTAAAAAGTTGTCTTGTCTTTTATTTTCTTCGCAGTTAAATCGGAAGCATCCTTTGACAAAATAACTAGTTTTGCTCTTTTTTGTTGGACTTCTTTTACAACTAACTCTTCGCCTGAAACCACTTTACGAGCTCTAGCTGCAAGTCCTAATAAAGACAATCCTTTGTTTGTCATGCTTTTTCCTTTTCAATATACGCTAAAAGTTCTTCATATAAACTAGCATCAATTTTAGCGTTTAATTGCTGTTCTAAAGTATTTTTTTGTTGCGCTTGTTTTACAACTTCAACAGATTTTGTTAAGTAAGCTCCACGACCTGATTTTTTTCCACTTGGATCAATGGATACTTCTCCTTCTTTAGAACGAACAATTCTGATTAATTCTTTTTTTGGTTTCATTTCTTGCGTTACAACACACTTACGTAAAGGAATTTTTCGATTCATGAGTTTACTCACTCCTCATTAAAGTCGTCAGCGTAAGCATCGAAATCATCATTAGATACAGTTACTTCTTGCGCTGGAGATGTATAGTCAATACCAATTTTATCTGCATCAGACTGTGATTTAATATCAATTTTCCAACCAGTTAAACGCGCAGCTAATCTAGCATTTTGACCTTTTTTTCCAATTGCAAGAGATAATTGGTGATCTGGTACTACTACTGTAGTTGCTTTTTCTTCTTCATTTACTAAAACTCTAATAACTTGAGATGGGCTTAATGCATTTGCAACAAATTCAACTGGATCTGAAGACCAACGTACAATATCAATTTTTTCTCCTTTTAATTCATTAACAATTGATTGTACACGTTGACCTTTTTGACCAACACAAGCACCTACTGGATCTAAATCAGGGTTGCTTGTATATACTGAAATCTTAGAACGGTCACCTGCTTCACGCGCTACTGAACGAATTTCTACAACACCATCATATATTTCAGGTACTTCTGTTTCAAATAAACGCTTTAATAATCCAGGGTGAGTACGTGATACAAAAATTTGTGGACCTTTTGATGTTTTTTCAACTTTTGTAACAAATACTTTAATGCGATCATGGATTCGGTATTTCTCAGTTGGAATTTGTTCTGTTACAGGAAGTACTGCTTCTATTTTACCTAAGTTAACATAAATTGCGCGTGAATCGATACGTTGAACTGTACCTGTCATCATATCTTCTTGACGGTCAATATATTCTGAATAAATTACACCGCGTTCTGCTTCACGAACTCTTTGTGTTACGACTTGTTTAGCAGTAGTTGCAGCAACTCGTCCAAAGTCTTTAGGTGTTACTTCTAATTCAATGATATCTCCTACCATGAAGTTTGGATTATGTTGTTGTGCTTCTTCAACTGTAATTTCTAAACGTGTATCAAACACATTGCTTACTATTTCTTTTCTTGCGAAAACACGAATTGAACCGTTATGTAGGTTAAAATCAACTCGAACATTTTGTGCTTGATTAAAATTACGTTTATATGCTGAAATTAAAGCTGCTTCAATCGCTTCAATTACAACATCTTTACTAATTCCTTTTTCTCTTTCAATTATTTCTAATGCTGTTAATAACTCCGAACTCATTAAAAGTACCCCCTACTTAGAAAAACGTAACAGCAAGTCTTGCACTTGCGATTTTTGGTGTTGGAATTGTAATCATTTTTTTTCTTGTTTTAATTGTTAACTCTAACTGAACTTCCTCTGACGTGTAGGAAATTAATTTCCCTTCAAATTTCTTTTCGTCTAGGATTGGTTCATAAGTTTTAATGAAAACTTGTTTTCCAATTGCTTTAATAAAATCTTGTTCTTTCTTTAAAGGACGCTCAGCACCTGGTGATGAAACATCTAAAAAATATAGGTTTTCAATTGGATCTTTTTCATCTAAGACTTCACTTAGTTTTTCACTTACGGCAGCACATTGCTCCAAATCAATTCCAGACTCACTATCTATAAATACTCGAAGGAACCAGTCTTTTCCTTCTTTTACGTATTCTACATCAACTAACTCTAATCCTAGTTGTTCAATTATTGGTTGTGCTAATTCTGATACAACCTCTGTGACCTTCTTACTCAAGAAGTATCCTCCTTCCAAACATTACAAGATGAAAATTCCCTGCTATTTAGCAGGGAAATTATCTTTAGTATTTCCAATTTACGCAATTATTGTAACTTAAATTTCAAGTTGCACACTACGTAAGAGATGAATTGGGTCATAAGGGTAATAAGAAAGAGCAGGTTGCCCCTGCTCTTCAAGAAAAATCCCGTGCTAAATTACATCTGTATCTACTATACCATAATTCCCAAGTTTTGCAAACTCTTAAAAGCCATCGAAAAGTGATAATTGGTTTTGATCAGGTAAGTTTTGTAAACAGCCTTGTTTATCTAAATACTCTAATACAGTTTTTGAAATTTTACTTCTTTGTTGTAAGTCTTCTTTCGAAAGAAATTCTCCGTCTTCTCTAGACGCAACAATATTTTTAGCCGCATTCGTTCCTAATCCAGGAATCGAATTAAACGGTGGAATTAATTTGTTACCATTTACTAAAAATTCATCTGCACTAGATCGATATAAATCCATTTTTTCAAATGAAAAACCTCTTTCACACATTTCCAATGCTAACTCTAGTACAGTCATTAAACTTCGCTCTTTTACTGATGCATCTAATCCTTTTATCGCAATTTCTTCAATTTTAGCTTTAATCGTACTTGGACCAGCAATCATCGCTTCGATATCGAAATCTTCAGCTCGTACTGTAAAATATGCAGCATAATAAAGAATTGGATGGTGAACTTTGAAATATGCAATTCGTACTGCCATCAAAACATATGCTGCAGCGTGGGCTTTTGGAAACATGTACTTAATTTTTTTACAAGAATCAATGTACCAAGCAGGTACTTTATTATTTCTCATTTCTTCTTCCCATTCTGCTGGTACGCCCTTACCTTTACGAACAGATTCCATTATTTTAAATGCTAATGAAGGTTCTAATCCTTGATAGATTAAATAAACCATGATGTCGTCACGACAACCAATTACTTCAGAAAGTGTACAAGTTCCACTGTTAATTAATTCAGAAGCATTTCCTAGCCATACATCTGTACCATGTGATAAACCAGAAATTTGAACTAGTTCTGAGAAGGTAGATGGCTTCGTATCTTCTAACATTTGACGTACGAATTTTGTTCCGAATTCTGGAATTCCATAAGTACCTGTCTTACAGCCTATTTGTTCCTCTGAAACACCTAAAGGTTCTGGTCCGGCAAATATTTTCATAACTTCAGGATCATCAGTTGGAATCGTTTTTGGATCGATTCCACTTAAGTCTTGAAGCATACGGATAACGGTAGGATCATCGTGTCCAAGAATATCTAGTTTTAATAAATTATCATGGATTGAATGGAAATCAAAATGTGTCGTTTTCCATTCAGACTTTACATCATCAGCTGGGAATTGAATCGGTGAAAAATCATAAATGTCCATATAGTCTGGAACTACGATAATTCCACCTGGATGTTGTCCAGTTGTTCTTTTTACACCTGTACATCCCATAGCTAATCGATCATATTCAGCACCACGTAAATTTAGATTATGATCATTTGCATACCCTCTTACATAACCGTATGCTGTCTTGTCAGCTACAGTACCAATTGTACCTGCACGATAGACATAGTCCTCACCAAAAAGTACTTTTGTATAATTATGGGCAGTTGGTTGATATTCACCGCTGAAATTCAAATCGATGTCAGGAACCTTATCTCCTTTAAATCCAAGGAAGGTTTCGAACGGAATATCATGACCATCTTTTTTATATGCAGTACCACATTCTGGACAATCTTTGTTTGGTAAATCGAATCCAGAACCTACTGATCCATCATTGAAAAACTCAGAGTGTTTACAATTTGGACAGACGTAGTGTGGAGGAAGCGGATTTACTTCCGTAATTTCTGTCATGGTCGCTACTAATGATGAACCTACAGATCCCCTTGAACCTACTAGATACCCATCATCTAATGATTTTTTTACAAGTTTATGCGAAATCAAGTAAATTACGGCAAAACCATGTCCAATAATACTTTTTAACTCTTTTTCAAGACGGGCTTCAACAATTTCTGGTAATTGCTCTCCGTAAATAGATCTTGCCATTTGATAGCTCATATCGCGAACTTCATCTTCAGCACCTTCAATTTTTGGAGTATATAAGTCATCCTTAATTGGTTTAATATCTTCAATTAAACTAGCAATTTTTTGAGTATTTGTAACGACTATTTCTTTTGCTTTTTCTTCTCCTAAAAATGCGAATGCAGATAGCATCTCATTAGTTGTTCTAAAATGAACATCTGGTAATCGATGTCGATTTAATGGATTTGCTCCACCTTGAGAACCAACTAAAATTTTTCGATAAATTTGATCTTCTTTTTGTAGGTGATGAACGTTACCAGTACCAACTACAATTTTTTCTACCTTTTCAGCCATTTTCACAAGCTTTGATATTACTTCTCTTAAATGTTGTTCATTTCGAACAATTTCTAATTCCACTAAATGTAAAAGTGTCTCTGGCGGCATTACTTCGATGTAATCATAAAACTCCATTAGCTTTTCGGCTTCTTCTGGAGATTTTTGAACACTAGCCTCAAAAACTTCACCTTTATCACATGCAGATCCGACTAATATTCCTTCGCGATGTTTCACTAATAATGATCTTGGAACCCTTGCAACTCGATGATGATAATGAATATGTGAATATGAAACAATTTTAAACAAGTTTTTTAATCCAGTTTCATTCGTAGCTAATAGAGTTGCATGTGATGGTCTTGCTCGTTTATAAGCATCGCCTTTCCCCATGTTATTATTTAGCTCATCATGATAATACATACCCTGCTCTGCAGCATCTTTCAGCATTTTTAGGAGTAAGTAGCCTGTGGCCTCAGCATCGTAAATCGCTCTATGATGTTGCGTTAAGTTAATATCGAATTTTTTACAAAGTGTATTTAATCGAAAGTTTTTAAAATCTGGATATAAAGTTCTAGCTAATTCAAGCGTATCAATTACACCGTTATTAGTAATACCAATTTCATATTTTTTAAAGCCCATTTGAATAAAGCCCATATCAAATGAAGCATTATGAGCTACTAATATATCGTCACCCATCCACTCTTTAAACTCACGAAGTACCACATCAACATTTGGGGCATCTCTTACCATTTCGTCAGTAATTCCCGTCAATTCAATCGTAGTTGCAGATAGTGGATGATGTGGATTTGCAAATCGTTCAAATCGGTCAATGATTTCACCTTTATGAATCTTTACAGCAGCTAACTCGATGATCGTATCATAAACAGCAGAAAGACCTGTTGTCTCTACGTCAAATACAATATAGGTTGCTTCCTCTAATGAAATATGAGATGGATTATATGCTGTTGGTACACCATCATTTACTAAATTTATTTCAACGCCATATAGTATTTTTACACCGTGTTTTTTACCTGCTCCAAATGCTTCAGGGAAAGATTGAACAACTGCATGATCCGTTATTGCAATTGCTTCATGTCCAAACTTACCTGCTTGTTTGACTAAATCACCTGCTGAAACGACTGAATCCATTTGACTCATATGTGTATGAGCATGTAACTCAATTCTACGCTCTCCTTCTGGAGCTTCGTCTTTGCGTTCATCTGGCGTAATTTCATTTATATCATTTGCAATCATGACTAAATCACGTACAAATGTATCGTTTTGTACTGATCCTCTAACTTTTACCCACATACCCTTTTTAATTTTATTTAACATCGGGATATCTTCTTTATCTCTAGAGAACATTTTAACTAGTATTGAGCTAGTATAATCAGTAATTTTGAAGGTAATTAAAACACGGCCACTCTTAAGTTCACGAATTTCAGAATCGAATACATAGCCTTGGAGAACTACTCGTTTTTCTTCTTCTATGATTGAAGAGATTGTATTAATTTCAGTTTCCTTAATATAATATCCAACAACAAGAGGACCTTGAGGCTCATCACCATCAGCTTCTTCAGCAGCCTCTTTCTTTTCTAATTCAACAAGTACTTCCATCGCTCGCTTGCGATCTTCTTCGGCTTTTTTCTCAAGAAACTCAGTTTTTTCTTCAACATTGTCTTTAATCGTATTCTCAAAAAACAACTTTGGAAAACCTACTTTTTGATATAAATCTTGCAGCTGAGGAACGTACCGATTTGTAAAAGCATTCTCTTCAATGAGACTATTTAAATCGATCATTACTTTATTATTTTCAACTGAAGGTAAAGCAGATTCAATATGTTGTAAGATAGGGGATTTCGATTCAACAGATTGAATCATAAATGACCAATAATCAATTACTTTTTGTTCATCTATTTTTGGATTTTCTGTATTAATAACGACTGAAACATCTGCTATATGTTTAAAAGTTCTTAATAAACTTGTTACAAATACTTGAAATGTTGCAAAAGGTAAAACATTATCTATTTTAAAAGTAAACTGCCATTTTTTTTCGCTTTTATTTACTTCAAGATTTACGATTTCCCCATTTTTAAAATACAGATCTCGCATATCTTCGGGAAATTGAAGCTGATCTAATAATAGCTGAAACCGCTCCTGACGTGTTTGTCCCATTTTTTCACCAACCTTATTAAAATTGCAGTATATGTGTAAAAAAAATCGAAAGTACCTCTAAAAATAAGAGGTACTTTCAGACTGTTGACAAACGCTCGCTTTCTTCGTTGCTTCGCCCGTCTGCGGTGCTCATTACCGTCTAAGGTAATTCCGCTCCTCACCGGGCTTCGCGCCTCGAAAGACAAGCGCTTGCAATCAGTCTGAAAATCAAGTTTTTAGTAGTTTGTCTACACATCGAAAGTACCTCTAAAATAAGAGGTACTTTTTATTTGTGAGCGATCCCCATAAGGTGTCGCTTCCACTTTTATTTTATTTTAACATATTTATTTCATTCACAAGGTTAGAAATTTCTACTTCTTTACTAACTTGTCCATCTCTTGTTTTTAGTTCTACAATTCCTTCAGCGGCTTTTTTACCAACAACTACACGTACAGGAATTCCGAAAAGATCTGCGTCTGCAAATTTTACGCCTACACGTTCATTTCGGTCATCTAATAATACATCTTGTCCAATCTCTTTTAACGTTTTATAAATATCGTCTGCTAAATTTACTTGCTCTTCATTCTTTGTATTTACAGTAATGACATGTACATCAAATGGAGCTAGATTTTTAGGCCAGACAATACCTTTCTCGTCATTATATTGCTCTACAATTGCAGCTAATGTACGAGATACTCCAATTCCATAGCATCCCATAATGATCGGATTCGATTTTCCATTTTCATCAAGGAATGTTGCATTCATAGACTCAGAATATTTTGTACCTAATTTAAATACATGACCTACTTCAATACCTTTTGCGAATGAAATAGTTCCTTTACCGTCTGGTGATACATCACCTTCTTGAATAAATCTTAAGTCTACGAAATCTTTCACATCATAGTCTCTATTTACAGTTACGTTAATGTAGTGATAGCCTTCTTCATTCGCCCCACAGCATCCATTTACAATACCTTTAATTGCATTATCCGCTAATACTAATAAATCAGATTTTACTCCAATTGGACCTAATGATCCGATTTCACAGTTCATTAGTTCTTTTACTTCTTCTTTAGAAGCAAGCTCAACAGAATGTGCACCTAGATAATTCTTTAATTTAATATCGTTGATTTCGTGGTCACCACGAGCAAGCACTAATACAAAACTTTCATCAGCTTTGAAAATAATTGATTTAATGCTTTTTTCAATCGGTAAGTTTAAGAATTCAATTACTTCATCGATTGTTTTTTGATTTGGCGTTTCTACTTTTTGAACTTCTTCTAATTTCTCATCAGATGCTTCGTAATTCGTCACAACTGGCGCCATTTCAATATTTGCTGCATAGTTAGATTCATTTGAAAATGCGATAGTATCTTCACCAATGTCAGATAACACCATGAATTCATGCGTATCTTTTCCACCCATCGCTCCTGAATCAGCAACAACTGCTCTGAAATTTAATCCACAACGAGTAAATACGTTGCTATAAGCCGTAAATAAACGATCATAAACTTCATCCAAGCTTTCTTGTGATGCATGGAAAGAATATGCATCTTTCATTAAAAATTCACGCCCACGAAGTAGTCCAAAACGTGGACGTTTTTCATCACGGAATTTTGATTGTACTTGGTAAAGTGTAATCGGTAATTTTTTATATGATTTTAATTCATCGCGAATAATAGAAGTAACAACTTCTTCATGTGTTGCTCCTAATGCAAATCCTCTACCGTGACGATCTCTTAAACGCATTAGTTCTGGACCAAAATTATCCCAACGACCTGATTCTTCCCATAATTCTTGCGCTTGCATTGATGGCATTAACATTTCCATCGCACCAGCATTATTCATTTCTTCTCGAACGATATTTGCAACTTTTTGAAGAACTTTATTGCCTAAAGGTAAGAAACTATATATACCAGATGCATTTTGTCTAATAAAACCTGCTCTTAATAATAATTGATGGCTTTTTATATCTGCATCAGATGGTACTTCACGAAGAGTTGGACTATATACGATACTTTGTTTCAAAAGGATTCACCTCATATTTTTCTTTTATTCTTATATTCTTTTTAATCAATTTTAAAAAATAGATTTCATAATTGGCTTAAAAGCTATATTTAACAATACAAACCAACAATTTCAAAAAAAGCACTTTGCAAGATAAGAATCCGCTCTCACTTAAAACGAGCTAATTGACAAACAATATGTCACTAAGCCCGTTTTATAAGCAAGTAAGTCGCGGATTCTTTAAACAAAATTCATGAAATTACACGATTAAATTAAACAGAGCTTCTTATAAGAAAAATCTTTTAATATCGTTCCAAGTTACGATGATCATTAATAACATTAAAAGCGCAAAACCAATAAAGTGAACGACACCTTCTTTTTGGCGATCTATTGGACGACCTCTTAATGCTTCTATTGCAAAAAATGTTAGTCTTCCTCCATCAAGCGCTGGTAATGGTAATAAATTCATAATCCCAAGGTTGATACTTAAAAATGCTGCCCATTTCATTAAGTAGAAAATACCTGATTGTGCAGCTTGATCTGTTACCTGATAAATACCAACTGGACCAGAAAGATTATTGATTGAGAATTGACCAGATACTAAATGACCAACTGCTAATACAATTTCTTTTGTCCATCCAATTGTTTCAGTTATACCATATTTAACCGAAGAAAAAACATTTTTTTCAACAGGTGCATATACACCGATTAAACCATTAACTTTATGATCGATTTCTTCTGATTTTGGAGTGATTGGAATCGAAATAACTTTGCTATCTCTTTTCACTTTAAATAATAATTCTTTACTTGGGCTTTCTCTCACAATTTTAACTACTTCTGCCCATTTTGAAACTTCTTTATTATCAATTGATAAAACAATGTCGCCTTCTTTTAGACCAGCAGTTTGTGCTGGACCTTTTGGAAGTAACTCACCAATTTTAGCATCATTTACTGGAGTCCCTTGAAGTAATCCCAATAAGATAAAAATCACTAAAGCTAAAACAAAATTCATCATTGGACCTGCAAAAATGGCAATCGCTCTTTTTCCTACAGATTTACTATTAAATTGTCGGTTATACGGAGCAATCTGGTGCCCTTGTCCTTCACTATAAATGAACGCTTTTTCATTTACATTGAATTTTGTTACACCTTCAGTTCCTTCTTCAATACCAATGATTTCCAACTTATGTTCTAAATCTATTGAATCAACTTCAACAAAACGAAGATCTTGGAAACGATCAAACTGATCAACTACAATTTTAGTAACTTCCCCGATTGAGTTAAATTGTAAACCGATATGTGATCCGGGCTTTACTTGTACCATTTCCGGATCTTCTCCAGCGTAACGAACATAACCACCAAGCGGCAATAATCTGATTGTGTATGTAGTTTCATTTCGATAAAATGAGAAAACCTTTGGACCAAATCCAATCGCAAATTCTCTACATAATATACCAGCACGTTTTGCAAAATATAGATGTCCTAGTTCATGAAAAAATACAAGTGCGCCAAAAATTACAACAAACGCTATAACTGTATTCATCTAATTACCACCCTTACTTTATTAGTGATGAAACGAATTGTCTTGTTTGTTCATCAATGTTACGAATTTCTTCTAATGAAGGTTTACTTATTACATTGTGTTTTTCAAGAGCGTTTTCTATTAAATTCTCAATTTGTAAGAATGATATTTTATTCTGTAGAAAAGCAGCTACTGCTTCTTCATTTGCTGCATTTAATACAGTTGGTAAACTACCGCCAACTTTTCCCGCTTGATAAGCATAATCCAAACATTTAAACCTGTTAAAATCCATTTCTTGGAAATGAAGTGTCCCAAATTTAACTAAATCTAATGGCTTATGATTATTAACTGGTTTTCTTGATGGATAGTTAAGTGCATAAGCGATTGGTACTCTCATATCAGGTGTTCCTAATTGTGCCATAACACTTCCGTCATCGAATTCAATCATAGAGTGAATAACACTTTCTCTATGAAGTACTACATCAATTTTTTCATATGGCATATTAAATAGCCAATGTGCTTCAATCACTTCTAATCCTTTATTCATCATTGTAGCTGAATCAATTGTAATTTTTGCACCCATTGACCAATTTGGATGGTTTAGAGCATCTTCAATTGTAACATCCTTTAATTGATCTCTTGTTTTATCTCTAAAGCTACCACCTGAAGCTGTGATGATTAATTTATGTATTTCATTAGGGTTTTCACCATTTAAACATTGATAGATTGCTGAATGCTCACTATCTACTGGTAAAATTGAGACACCATATTTTTCTGCTTCAGCCATTACAATATGACCTGCTGTTACTAATGTCTCTTTGTTCGCTAGTGCGATTGTTTTACCATTTTGGATTGCTTTCATTGTTGGAACTAAACCTACACTGCCAACAACAGCGTTAACAAGTATTGTACTGTCTTCATGGACGGCAACTTCGATGAGACCTTCTTCACCATATAAAACTTTTGTTTTCGTAGGGATACCTAAGCTCGTCAGTTTTTCAGCCTCTTCTTTACCAGCAACTGAAACTAGTTTTGGTTTAAATTCTAAAATAATCTTATATAATTCATCAATATTTCTCCCAGCTGAACACGCGACTAATTCAAAATCATTTGATTGATTTCTAATAATATCGAGTGTTTGTATACCGATTGAACCAGTTGCCCCAAGTAAGCTGATTTTCTTCATTTTCATATGTCTCCTTAAATACAAAAACTAATACTATAACATAAATAGTAAATAGACGATTGGCAATGTGAAAATGATACTATCAAATCTGTCTAAAATCCCACCATGACCAGGTAATAAATTTCCTGAGTCTTTAACACCGTAGTACCTTTTATATGCAGATTGTACGAGATCACCTAATTGACCAAAAATCGAAACAAGAACAGCTACTAGTACTAAATATAGTATTGAATGATTTAAAGTTAACATAATCGATAAAATTACTGCAACTACTACAGCACAAATAATTCCACCTATCGAACCTTCAATCGTTTTATTGGGACTAATATCAGGCCAAAGTTTAGTTTTACCTGTGGCTTTCCCAATAAAATATGCACCTGAATCAGTTGCCCAAATCACGAATAATGGGAAGAAGAAGTATGAAATCCCCATATTTCTCATCTCGTACATATAATGAAATCCGAAACCTACATATAAACTACTTAGTACTACAAAAGAAGCATCTTCAAAAGTAAATGTATTCTTTGTAATTACCGTATATGATAAAAGTAATAGGATTAGTACAATTGAAATTTCTGTTTTACCGATTTCTACAGGGAAAATCTTATTTGATAAATCATTTGGTGTAATCGCTACCCATGTTAAGATTAATCCTAGTACTGTTTGTGCACTAAATAAATTAAACTTTTTCATTCTAATCAATTCAAAATAACCGATTGTGCCAAGTGCAAATACAAGTAATCCAAACGGCCATTCACCAAATATTACTAATCCTAAAAATAATGCTCCAGCTATAACTCCTGTTATAATACGCTGTTTCAAGTTCGTTCACCGCTTTCTTAAATACCACCATATCTTCTTGCTCGATTTTGATATTCTTTAACCGCATCAATTAAACACTCTTCGGTAAAATCGGGCCATAAAACATCTGTAAAATATAGTTCAGAATAAGCAATTTGCCAAAGCATAAAATTACTAATCCTTAATTCACCACTTGTTCTAATTAACAAATCTGGATCTTTAAAATCACTAGTCATTAAATAACGATTAAACAAGTCTTCATTAATTTCTTCTTTATTTATTTTATTATCCAATACATCTGAAGAAATCTTTTTAACAGCAGAAATAATTTCGTCCCTAGAACCATAATTTAGGGCAAAATTTAATACCATACCCGTATTATTTTTTGTTTCCTCTACTGCTCTTAATACTGCTTCTGTTGTATAGCTTGGTAATTGCTCTTTATTTCCAGTTAATCTTACCTGCACATTTTCTTCGATTAATTCAGGTAAAAATGTCCCTAGAAATTCTTGTGGTAATTTCATTAAGAATTCTACTTCAGTTTTAGGTCTTTTCCAATTCTCAGTTGAAAAAGCATATAAAGTTAAAGTCTTTACACCTAGTTTACTAGCAGTTCTTGCAATTTTTCGAACTACTTTCATTCCCTCATAGTGTCCCTTAACCCTTGGTAGATTCCTTTTTTGTGCCCATCTACCATTACCATCCATTATTATTGCAACATGCTCAGGAATTACTCCGTCGACCCCATTTAATTGCGAACTTGGAGGTACATTTTTCTCTACTTTATTTCTTTTAAAAAAAGAAATTAATTTAAACATCTTTAATCCTCCGTTTAAGTATATCTAATTAAAGCATTGAGTAAAAAAACCCCCTTAAACAGAGGGTCTTTTTACTCAAAGCGCTTAGTTTATTTAATTATAATGCAATAATGAAATTATGTAATAGCATAATGTGAAAAATTCATTATTTTTCTAAGCGCTAGTAAGATATACCTTGCAATGCAGTATTAAACTTCCATTATCTCTTTTTCTTTTACTTTTGTGATTCCATCGATTTTTTCGATATGTGAATCTGTTTGTTTTTGAATGTCTTCTACAAGACCACGTAATTCATCTTCAGTAATTTCACCATTTTTTTCTGCTTTTTTCAGATCATCATTTGCATCACGGCGGATGTTACGTACTGCAACTTTAGCATCTTCAGCAGATTTTTTAACTACTTTTACTAAATCGCGACGACGCTCTTCTGTTAATGGTGGGAAACTAATTCTGATTACAGTACCATCATTTGAAGGGTTTAAGCCTAAGTCGGCTTTTTGAATCGCTTTATCCATATCATTAATGACTGTTTTATCGTAAGGAGTAATTAATAATAATCTTGCTTCTGGTACTGAAATATTTGCCATTTGGTTGATTGGTGTTGGAGCACCATAATATTCAACTAAAACTTTATCTAAAATAGCTGGGTTTGCACGACCAGCACGTACTGTTGCTAATTCTCTAGAGAAAGCAGAAACAGCTTTTGTCATTTTTTCTTTTGCTAAAGAAATGATTTGATTAGACATCTTTATTTCCCCTTTACTATTGTTCCAATATTTTCGCCAAGTACGGCACGTTTAATATTACCTTCTTCCATAATTGAGAATACAATTAATGGAATATCATTGTCCATACATAAAGAAGATGCAGTTGAATCCATTACACCTAAACCTTCTTTTAATACGTCTAAATATGTAAGAGTTTCGTATTTTACAGCAGTTTTATCGATTGATGGGTCAGCTGTATATACTCCGTCTACATTATTTTTTGCCATTAAAATAACATCTGCTTCAATTTCAGCAGCACGTAATGCAGCAGTAGTATCAGTCGAGAAATAAGGATTTCCTGTACCAGCAGCAAAAATTACAACACGTTTTTTCTCTAAATGACGAATTGCTTTACGACGGATATATGGTTCTGCAACTTGACGCATTTCAATTGATGATTGTACACGAGATTGTACACCAAGTGTTTCAAGACTATCTTGAAGTGCTAATGAGTTCATTACAGTACCTAACATGCCCATGTAGTCAGCTGTAGCTCGGTCCATACCCATTTCGCTACCTGTCTTTCCGCGCCAAATGTTACCAGCACCTACTACTACTGCAACTTCAACATCTAGTTCTGCAATTTCTTTCACTTGTTCAGCAATTGATTTAATCACTGATGGATTAATTCCAAATCCTTGTCCGCCTGCTAGTGCTTCACCACTAAGTTTTAATACTACGCGATTATACTTTGCTTTACTCATAATACCCTCCATTTACGTACATCTATGTATTTACGTTTCTTTAAAAAATAGGGAACACATAGTGTCCCCTATTTTCATTCAAAGTAACAATTAGTTACCTTTTACTTGATTCATTACTTCTTCAGCAAAGTTATCTTCACGTTTTTCTAAGCCTTCTCCAACTTCATAACGAACGAAAGATTTAACAGTTCCGTTAGCAGCTTTTACGAATTGACCTACTTTAACGTCTGGGTTTTTAACGAAAGATTGATCTAATAAGCAGATTTCTTCGAAGTATTTACCAATACGTCCTTCTACCATTTTAGCAACGATGTTTTCAGGTTTACCTTCGTTTAATGCTTGTTGAGTTAAAATTCCACGCTCATGCTCAACTTCTTCTTGAGAAACAGCATCACGAGAGATATATTTAGGGTTGATTGCAGCGATGTGCATAGATACGTCTTTAGCAACATCTTCTTTAGTTGTTCCTTCTACTACTGAAAGAACACCGATACGGCCGCCACTGTGTAAGTAAGCACCAAATGCATCAGCATCTGTTTTAGAAACTAATTCAAAACGACGTAAAGAGATTTTTTCTCCGATTTTAGCAATTGCATGGTTGATGTATGTTTCAACAGTTTCACCAGTTTCCATTGTTTGTGCTAAAGCTTCTTCAACAGTTGCAGGTTTGTTAGCAACGATATGTTTAGCAAGAACAGAACCTAATTCTTTGAAACCTTCGTTTTTAGCAACGAAATCAGTTTCAGAGTTTACTTCGATTAATACTGCATCGTTTCCAGCAACTTCAACGAAAGTTAAACCTTCAGCAGCGATACGGTCACCTTTTTTAGCAGCTTTAGCGATCCCTTTTTCACGAAGGTAGTCGATTGCTTTGTCCATGTTACCTTCAGTTTCAGTTAATGCTTTTTTGCAATCCATCATACCAGCGCCAGTTTTTTCACGTAATTCTTTTACCATTTGTGCAGTAATTGCCATAATATTTCATCTCCTATATGTAAGCTTATTTTATTCAATCGTTTAATAAGGTAAACAATTTCCGATTATTTAAACCTTAAAAAAGGTGATAAAAGGCTAAAACCTCTTATCACCTTTCAATTTCTCATTAAGCAGTTGTTTCTTCGCCTTGTTTCGCTTCAAGAATCGCATCTGCCATTTTTGATGTAAGAAGTTTTACAGCTCTAATAGCATCGTCGTTTGCTGGGATAACGTGATCGATTTCATCTGGATCACAGTTAGTGTCAACAATACCGATGATAGGAATGTTTAACTTACGAGCTTCAGCAACAGCGATACGCTCTTTACGAGGATCAACTACGAATAATGCATCAGGAAGTTGCTTCATGTCTTTGATTCCGCCTAAGAATTTTTCAAGACGTTCTAATTCTTTTTTAAGTTGAATAACTTCTTTCTTAGGTAACACTTCAAAAGTGCCATCTTCTTGCATTCTTTCGATATCTTTTAAACGTTTAACACGTTTTTGGATTGTTTGGAAGTTTGTTAACGTTCCACCTAACCAACGTTGGTTAATGAAGTACATACCAGAACGGATTGCTTCATCTTTAATAGCTTCTTGAGCTTGTTTTTTAGTACCAACGAAAAGGATGTTTCCACCTTCAGCAGCGATACCTTTCATTACGTTGTAGCACTCTTCAACCTTTTTAACTGTTTTTTGTAGGTCGATAATGTAGATACCGTTACGCTCAGTGAAGATGTAACGTTTCATTTTTGGGTTCCAACGGCGTGTTTGGTGACCGAAGTGAACACCAGCTTCTAATAATTGCTTCATAGAAATTACTGACATTTTATTTCCTCCTAATGGTTCTTTTTCCTCCGCTCACGTCTTCTTCTCCTATCACTCCCAAACTGGGTAGCACCAATAAGAAAATCGGCAAGCGTGTGTATTAACACCATGGACTACTATAGCATATACAACATTAATTATCAAGAGAAAACGAGAAATTATTGTCGAAGTTTCAACAATCGTTGTTTTTTACTTTCCTCTATATAAATCCTGCTTCCATTTTCATCCATAGTAAGTCTATTTTTAGATCATCGAACCGCTATTATTCGAATTTGGGCTATTCTTCCATACTAAATGAACATCACATGAATGCAATAAATTAAATAATTTAGAATTGAGAATTCACCTGTTCTAACTGAATCTTTATCAGTATTGGGAATTTTTGTTAATTTATTCAATTTAATCGTATTCTTCTTCATCTTTTATTAAATTGTTTTGAACTACTCACCACTTAACACCCTTACTGTTTATTTGAAGTGGGAGAATCTTTGGAACTGAGCATACTTGCTAAGCTATCCCCGTAAATTCCAACGGTTCTATGATTATTTAGGCTAAAGCCAATGCTCGTAAGCCTTCAGCTAGGATATTTTTACTGGCATTTAGATCTCGATCGTGATGTTGATGGCAAATTGGACAGGTCCATTCCCTGATTGCAAGAGATTTCTTGCAGTCTTGGTGCCCACAATCAGAACCTATTTGGCTGGATGGAAACCATTTACTTATCTTCATGATTGTTTTACCATACCATGTAGCTTTGTATTCTAATTTTGATACAAATGCAGACCATGATACATCAGAAATCGATTTGGCTAATTTGTGATTGCGTAACATTCCTTTTGTATTCAGGTTTTCGATACAGATTTTATCGTGGTTTTTGATTATTTCTGTACTCAACTTGTTAAGGAAATCATCCGTTGATTCATTACTCTTTCGTGTAATCTAGCGACTTTTCGTTTTTGTTTCTGATAGTTTTTTGCATCTAAAAGGTTAATCCCATTCTGTTTAGCATGTAACGCACGTCTTGAAAGTTTTCGCTGTTCACGTTTTAGTTTCTTTTCCATTTTGGCAGTAAACATATTGTTGTCAATCTTGCGACCATCAGAAAAAATGGCAAAATCAGTGATGCCTAGGTCGATACCAATTGATAATTCAGCTTTCTCCATTGGTTGTACTTCTAGTTCTGTAAGAATGGATACAAAGTATTTTCCACTCGGATTTCTTCTAACGGTCGCATTTAAAACATGACCATGTAATTCGCGACTTTTAGCAAAGCGAACAAGACCAAGTTTAGGTAATTTCATTTTGTTTCCGACAACGGCAATATTTCCATTGGTTTCTTTTGTTGTATAGGATTGAACTTGATTCTTTTTAGACTTAAAGCGTGGTGCTTTATTCTGCATTTTGAAGAATCGTGAATACGAATCTGCGAGGTTTTTCAGTGAGGATTGAAGAGCAATACTGTCAACTTCTTTGAGCCATACTAATTCTTTTTTCAACTTTGTTAATTCAGGAGAACAAGAATTGTACGTTAATCCTTTGCCAGTTTCTTTGTATGTTTCGATCCATTGTTCTAAAAAGTGATTGAATACAAAACGACTATATCCAATCGTTTTGGCGATTAGTGTTTCCTGTTCTTTAGTTGGATAGAGATGGAATTTATATGCTTTATTGACTAGCATTGTTTTCACCTCACTTCATTCCTTGAATTTTAATCTATTTCTTAACTACAATGATGGGAGACCACCAGTAGTAAGCAAAAGCTTCTTGACTAAAACTTTTCCCATAGCTTTTTTCTAATTAGTGGAAAGGCACGTTTGATCATGATTATTGCTATCTAATATTTTACTTTAATATCAGCCTTTCTTTTACTTAAGACTGATCATTCATTGAGTTATGAAGCAGACAACAAAAAAGCCTTTAGACATACGCACGCCTAACCGACATTCATCTCTCACCTATTACTGGTGTTATCACACCTTCACGTAATTGAGGAAGAAGTCTTCTGTCGAATAATGATAAA
>NZ_NTZO01000110.1 GCF_002559405.1 Bacillus sp. AFS001701
ACTTCAATAGAAGTAATGCTAAATTATTTATTTAACCATAGATTATGATTTCAAAACATCGTGATCAACATATCGTTTCCCATCTAATTGACTAATAACATTAATCGCAACTTTTGCTCCATCACCTGCTGTAATAATCGTATGAACACTTGTTCCTGCAACAGTTCCCGCTGCCCATACTCCTTCTATATTTGTTTTACCATTCGAATCGACATCAAGTACGGTCTTTATGCGAGGTTCTGTTCCAGCCTTTGTTTTTAGCCCCACATTTTCAGCTACATCCACACTTAACCCCGTAGCTAAAATCACTTGATTTGCTTCATAAGTAGCTGTTTCAGTTTCAATATTAAAGCCATTTTCTGTACTCACTATGTTACCTACAGTACCTTGGACCATTTCAGCTCCAAATTTTCTAACTTGATTTTTTCCTGTTTCTATTAAATCTGGGCCTGTAATTTCTGAAACCCCATAATGATTTTCAATCCATGCTTTTTTCGTTATACTATTGTCGTTGTCTAAAACTAAAGTTTTTTTACCAGCTTTTGCTGCAAATAAAGCAGCACTTGCTCCCGCCGGTCCGGCGCCGATAATTACTATATCATACATTATTAAAATCGCTCCTTATACATATAAGATTGATTTAAGTACTGTCATTATTATTCTGTCGTCGCCTTATTAATCCCTGCATATAATGATCGCAAATTAATTAAATCCCGGGAAACTTGAGAGATCAGAATAATTAATCCATAAAAGTACAAACGCAATAATACCTAATAACAATATTGTAAAAGTTTGTTTAAACGAATCCTTAACACGGATATGTGATATTATTCCACCAATTGCCACAACTCCTAATAATAAACCACCCGCTGGAACCCAACTTTCTTCCCAAAATCCAATAATAAGTGAAACTGCTCCAACCAATTCTACTAATCCAGTAATTACTCTGAACCATTGTGCTAATTTCAAGTGATTAAAACTTTCAACACTCGTTTTTGATCCAAAAAGTTTACCTAAACCAGCAATTAAAAACATAAGAGCTAATAAAATTTGCAAGATAATTGATAAAATATCCATTTTTTTATCACCCCTTTACTAATATATATGCAATTGAAAAAAGCACATATTACTACAAAAGTAACTATTCAATCTAAATTTTTGATTAGAATGTTTTATTAAATAAGTAATGTCTTGTTGATTTCAACTAAGGATGCTTGCTATAGCATGAGCTGGGTGTCCACGTTTCTGCTGGGTCTTTAGTCTTCCTACATCTCCAATAAATACATATAATTTCTTTTTTTAAAAGGCAATTTTTAAAAAGCACAAATTTAGGCAAAATAAAAAAGCAGTGTTACCTGCTATATTATTTAGTACTTTTAATTCCTTATTAAGCTATTAAATTAAATTTAATCTTTAAAAAAAATCAATTCGATTCATAACATCTTCAATTGTAAATTGCTTTAAATAATCTAAAGCCTGGCGTTCCGCTTCAAATAATATTCTCTCTATTTCTAAATCTAACTGTTCTGCAGCTTCACCACAGTCAACTGACATTTCTTGTTCTATGGGACCCTTATTAACAGCAGTATAGATTTCACCTAAGGTAATCGAATCAATCGCCTTTTTTAAAATATAACCACCTTCACGGCCACCTTTGGATTCTACAATTCCTGCTGAGGATAAAGATTGCATTACTCTTCGCATGAATGTCGCATGAGAATCCACTTGCTCTGCAATCATTGCGCTTGATAACATTCTACCACTATTTGCCAACCAAACTATTGCATGAACTGCTATTTTAAAACGAGGTGGACCAATATTGACACCTCTGTTTGCACTACTCATTGCTTTTCACTCCTAAAATTACTTGGTTGATTACTTATTAAGCAAATGACAGAACATTAAATTTTCATAGGCAATAGAATGATTAGAAGAAAGTTATTAACAATTTTTACCAATAATTATTGGTTTACTACTATATCCTAAATCTATTTTTTATTCGAGCCCAAAATGTTGCTTTGCTAATTCCTTATATCTTATTTCATCAATATCCTCTTTCGTGACTACACCGTTAATCCATTGTGTAAAGGAAGTATTCGTTAAAGTTTTATTCCCATCATTTGTCAGTCGAGTCATTAAAGGATTTTTATTAAATGGAGATTCCTCGTGCTCAGCAATAATTGTTTGAATCTCATTGAATTCGGATACATCCGAAATCACATCGCATGAATCAAATGCATATCCAATTCTCCAATCGGGATCTTTATGTTTTAGTTTTAACATCAATACATAATCCCCGAATTCTGTGTCTTCTTTTTTAATTCGAAACTCACCATTACTAGAAGTAATCATCACACCGGATAAGGGAACTGCTTTTAAAGGAAGATTCGCTCCAAATCCTGTATCAATTAAGTATGTTTCTTCATTTTGTGTTAATAGGATCGTGACATGTGTTCTTCCAAAAGTAGGATATTTTTGAGCTATATTGTCATAAACAACTCCTCTTGCTAACCTCACGTTAAAACCATTTTCAAGAAGAAATAAATAAAGTAGTGAATTCAATTCATAACAGAGACCACCTTCATTTTTAACTAATAATTTACTAATTAAATTTTCTTGGTTGATCTCATTCGTTTTATTTCCTATAATACAAAGATTTTCAAAAGGTATATTTTTGGCAGTTTTTTCAAGAACATCATTTAAATTATTAAAATTAATCACTTCATTATCTCGTAATCCGATTCTTTTTCGAAATAATAAATTAAGCTCGCTCATTAACGTTTCCCCCTGTCTCTTCAACCATTTAATTACATACCTTTTAAGTATATAAGCTAAAAAAAATAAGTTGCTAAAGCAACTTTAAATTTAGTTTGTCTCTTATAATCTTTTTTCAAAATAATATTGATTATACCCTTTTGGATGATTCTCGATTATTCCAAACACTTTAAAACCATGCTTTTTATAAAATTTTGGAGCTTGAAAACTAAAAGTATCTACTTTAATAAGGCGACATCCATTTTCGATTGCAAATTCTTCCATTTGATTGATTAGCTGACTACCAAAACCTGCATGTCTATATTCCTCTGACACCCATAAGAAGTCTATAGATAAATGGTGCCAATACATCCTTCCTGTAATTCCACCTACTATTTCCTCTTGATCATTTCTAACGACAAAGCTTATATTTTCCGACGGTGCTTTCCTCTCTTCAGTAAGGCTTTTAGCATTAAATTCAATTACTTTTTTTCTAATAAAATCACTATCTTCTTGTACCCATTGTTTTACTATTTTCATTTTATTTCACCTACTATTATACTTAATTAATAGTACATTCTCTAAATAAAGCCATTTTCCTTTTAAAATCATTCTTAACCAAGAATCTAACTGAAAAGTTATAAATAAAAAAACCTTCAATAATAAGAAGGTTTTAATCTAAATCTTATGGTATAATCTTCCAAAAGGAGTGAAATTAATATGCATAACATGCTTTTTCCTCTATTTTCAATCATACCGATTTTGTTTTACATAGCACCTTTTGTTTTTATGATTTGGTTTCTATTAAAATTCCTAAAAATTCAACAAGAAAAAAATCAAATTCTTAAAAGTATTTCAGATAAACTAGATCACTTAAATCACAATCATTCAGAAACTTGAAAGAGCGTATGTCTCTTTCTTTTTTTATTTTTTAGAGACTGGTATCCATATTTCGCTCTTAAAAGTTGGTGATGTGATATCTTTCTGTTCATTCCACAATATTTCAGGACCTTCTACTTGATGGTAATTAGAAGACGGAAACCATTCTGAATAAATTCGTCCCCATACTTCTTGCAATGCATCTGGAAATTTTCCAATTGCTTCGAATACTGCAAATGTAGATGCAGGAACTTCAAGTTGAATGAACTCATTTGGACAGTCATTTGTAGAGGCAACACCAATATAATGATCAAGCTCTCCTTTTTCTTCCATTCTACCTTCAGAAAAATTTGTTGATGCACTGATTATGCCATTCGGTTCAACATTGGAGAGTTCTTTTAGTTTCGTTATTTTTTCCATCGTTAAATTTTTCCACATGGATGCAATTTCCGGATTAACTCCATTAAAAATAATCGGAACTCTCTTTTTTATCCCTACGATTCGAAATGCTTCTTTTTCTTCAATACGATAGTTCATTGCATTTCCCCCTTTAATTGATAATTGGAAGGTCATTTGTGGAAATGCTTTGAGCGAATTGCCGTTATTTCTAGCTTCTGACGGAGTAATTCCATGTAAGTTTTGAAAGGCTCTCGTAAAGGAATCCGGAGAATTGTATCCGTATTTTAAAGCAATATCAATTATTTTCATGTTATGATCTTTAAGTTCAAATGCTGCAACGGTAAGACGGCGGCGACGGATATACTCTGAAAGAGAAATTCCAGCAAGAAACGAAAACATTCTTTTAAAGTGATACTCAGAACAAAAAGCCCGTCTAAAAAGCTCTTTATAGTCAATCTCACTGGTCAGATTTTCTTCAATATATACTAGAGCATCATTCATATTCTTTAACAAATCCATTTTATAACCTCCTTCATCAATAGAATAACAGGAACGAAATTAACCAATCCGACATTTCTTGTTAAGTTTTGTAGGGTACTATTATTAAAGGGAGCCACATTAAGTAGCTCCCCAAAATTATAACTTTTTACATCGATAATTTAAAATCTTCTTTTACATTCAATTTCTTATTAACTTTAACATAAACCAAAATTGCATTAAGTAGCAATAATGCACTTGTAACAAAAAATACGTATTTTACACCTAAATATGCTCCAATTTGTCCACCTAAAATGGAACCGACAAATACACCTAAATATCCAGCTGACATATTAAATCCAAATACTCGGCCGGTAATGGCATCTGGTGTAATTCGTTTAACTAATGTATTAACAGACGGAGTTAAGCCCGCTGTTGCCAAACCTAAAATAAATCGTAGTCCCATCAATTCCCAAGCGTTTTTTACAAATGCTTGAGGAATAACCATCAGACCTGAAACAATCAGTGCAGCGAAAATAACTTTATGTGGACCAATTCGATCTGAAATCTTACCTAATCTCGGAGCTGCAATAATGCTTGCCAATCCTGATGCTGAAAAAGCCATACCCGCTAACAATGCAACATGTGTAGAATGATCAGATAGCTGAGAAATATAGACAGTAATTACCGGTTCAATCGAATAAAGCGCTATTGTTAAAACAAAAAAAGTAATGAACATAGTAATCATTAAGCTTTTATCTGGAATAATACTCCATATTTCCTTAAACTTAAGCACTTTTTTATCTTGGCGAGTAAATGATTCTTTTACAAATAATGCTGTTGTAACAAACGCAACCATCATGAGTCCACCTGTTAAAAAAAACACATTTTGTAAGCCTACAGTCTCTCCAATATAACCTCCAATCATAGGACCAAGTAATGAACCTGCTATACTTGCAGTTGAAAGTGTACCTAATGCTGATCCCGCATGCTCTTTATCAGTTTGCGTTGCGATTAAAGTTGTACAAGCTGTACCGTAACCGGTAATGACACCTTGTAAAAGTCTTAAACCAATTAAAACATAGACATTATGTGCGAAACCCATACAAAAAATTATAATTGACATACCAAGACTTGCTCTAAGGAGCATTGGTTTTCGCCCAAACTTATCGGCTGCCAAACCCCAAATAGGAGAAAAAATAGCAGAAATAATAAAAGTTACCCCAAAAGCAATACCTGAAAATTGACTAATTAATGCAGAATTATGAACACCAAGTTTATCAATATATAGGGGTAATACCGGACCAAGTTGACTCATCCCAATACTTGTTACAAACATTCCGAACCAACAAACAATCAAATTTCTTTTCCACAATAACATCATTTCCCCCTCCTTTTTGATAAAAATAAAATCAATATAAAAAAGTCTCGAGAATGAGACAAATAAAAAATAACAATAAGTTTCTAGTATACACATAACACTAAACTATATTTTATAGTTTGTAAATTATATTTTATAGTTTACTAATTATCATCAGAAGTGTTAAACTATTTTCAGTAATATAGTCTCTCTTTAAAAATACTTTGTATTTAGGTATTGTATCTTTAAGGACATAAGTTGATTGGCAATGGAAATCAGACTATATATTCTTTAAAAAAGTAATTTACCTAAACATGAGACGGGAGCAAAAAAATGGTTCAAAAAAGAAATTTAACAAAAGAAAAAATTATTGAAGTGGCTTTTTCATTGGCCAATGAAATCGGACTTAATCAAGTTACTTTTCCAAAAATTGCAGAGAAGCTAGATATTAAATATCCATCTTTATATAACCATTTTGCGAATATGGACGATTTAAAATTGAAAATGACTATTTCACTTTTAAATAAATTAAATTCGACTTTAATGCAAAGATTAGTCGGTAAAAGTGGTGAACAAGCGATTAGAGAAATTGCTTATGTATACCGTGATTTTGCATTTGATAATAGAACTGGTTATGGGCTTTTTATGAATATCCCGAGTACCGAAAATGATGATGTTAAACGACTTGCTAGGGAAACAACTGGAATTATTCATCAAATTCTAAAGTTTTATATTACAGATCCTACTTTATTAATTCATCAAGGCCGAGCACTAAGAAGCATTTTACACGGATTTGTCTCGATGAATTTCCTTGGATATTTCCAACATCCAGTAAATGTAGATGACAGCTTTGACGTTATGATTGATGACTTTATTTCTTCTGTTTCAAAGCCACAGAAGTAGAATAAGTTTGTAGCAATAAAAAATGTGAACACTAAACTAGGCAACTTTCCTTAGATGTCTAGTTTAGTGCTCACATATAATAAAGGGAGGTGTGGTAAAGGCAATAAATGCTTTTACCACTTAAATGAAAATAGCAAAAGGTATTGAAACAATTGAATTACAAATGAACTTTACAGGACAGGTAAATCTTATTCACCCAACATTACTTTGGGATGAACAAGAAGTGATCTTAGTAGATACAGGAATGCCAGGACAAACCGGAGAAATTCGTGAAGCGATTGAAAAAGCGGGATTGGAATTTAACAAGCTGTCTAAAATCATTCTTACACATCAAGACATTGATCATATCGGGAGCCTTGCTGAGCTTTTAAAAACTGCTGATCAAGAAATTGAAGTGCTAGCACATAAAGAAGACAAGCCATATATTGAAGGCGATAAAGCATTAATCAAAGTAAATCCAGAGCGAATCGCAAAAATGATTGAATCTGTTCCTGAAGAAATAGGAAAAAAAATAAAAGCAATCTATGATACACCACTAAATGCTAAAGTTAATACAACTTTATCTGACGAAGAAGTTTTACCATATGCTGGTGGAATCACTGTGATTTTTACACCTGGACATACTCCTGGTCACATTTGTTTATATCATCAACAAAGCAAAACTTTAATCGCAGGTGATGCTGTTGTCGCGGCTGATGGCGTAATTATGGGGCCAAATCCAAATGCCACACCTGATATGGAAACAGCTATTTTATCCATTAAACAATTAACAAAATATGATATTGAAACAATCATTTGTTACCATGGCGGAATTGTAAATGAAAATGTAAATGAACAGCTTATAGCATTGGCTAACAATCAATAATTTAATGTAGTAAATTTGGGCACCAAATAAGGTGCCCTTAATTTTTTGTTTAATGAATTTGCTTTTTTCCTTTAATAAATGAACATAAAATTAATACAACTAACATTCCTAAACATACAAAAATACTTAACCTGTTTTGTTCACTGAATGCAAAAGCTATACAACTCACACCTAATGCAATTACTGTAAATGATGTTACGTACGGAAATCCCCATACTTTATAGTGTGGCATCTTAGTATAAGTTTTACGAAGCTTTAATTGTGCTAAACAAATGCTGATCCATACTAATGAGACTGTAAATCCAGGTATCGCCATTAAATAACCGAATACGCGATCTGGAGAAAAATAAGCTACAAAAGTGCCCCCAATTAAAATAATTGCACTTACGATAACCGTATAAACAGGTACACCATTTTTAGAAATTTTTGCAAAAACCTTTGGCGCCTCTCCCTCAGTTGCTAACGAATACATCATACGAGTACAGCCATAAATACCTGAATTTGCAGCAGATAATACCGCCGTAATTAATACAAAGTTCATAATATGAGCTGAACCTTGAAAACCTACTGTTGATAAAACTTGAACAAATGGACTTTCTTGATTACCAATTTCATTCCATGGAATTAATCCACAAATAATCAGAATTGGAAGTGTGTAGAATAAAACAATTCTCCAAATAACCCCTTTTATAACTTTAGGTATTACTTTTTCAGCATCTTTTGTTTCTGTTAAAGTCAATCCAATTAGTTCTGAACCACCGTAAGAAAAAATGACTATTAATAAAGCAGAAAATACGCCTGACCAGCCATGTGGGAAAAATCCTTTATGCTGAACATAATTTTGTACATAACTACTATGATCACTTGGAATAATTCCAAATAAAATTCCAGCACCTAACGCAATAAATAAAACAATCATTGTAATTTTAATTCCTGCAAACCAGAATTCTATTTCACCATATCGTTTCACATTCATAAAATTAACAGCCACAATAAAAATTGCACTAATAAAACTTAAAGACCATAACGACATTGAAGGAAACCAATATTGTAGAAAGCTACCGGCTGCGATTACTTCAATAACACAAACAACTAACCACATAAAACAGTACAACCAACCAATTACGAAAGACACTCTTGTACCAAATGCTTTACGAATAAATCCTTTCATATTCAAACCTGGAAACGCAATAGCCATTTCCGCAATCGCACTCATCACAACAAGAAGTAATAATCCAGCAAACAAATATGAAAAAATAACTGCTGGTCCTGCAATCGATACAGTTTCTGATGTTCCTTTAAAAATACCAGTGCCTATTGCTCCACCGAGTGCCATGAAACGGATATGTCTTGGTAGTAAATTTTTTTGTAATTCCATTTTCTATCTCCTCTTTCTAGCTTGTAATTTTATAAAAAAAAATCGCCCCTGCCACTAACGACAGGGACGATTTTCACCGTGGTACCACCCTAATTGCAGAATTAAATCTGCCACTTGTTTTGTTTAACGATCGATGACCGTCTTTTTCAAAGTAAATGTCGACCTTTACTTCGAAAAAGATGCTCCAGAATTGTAATTCATGTTTGTTTATGTACTGATTCACACCATCCACCAGCTCTCTTAAACAGTGAAACAAACATTACTGTATTCCCTTCATTGCATTTTCTATATTCAGTTTTTAACTAATAAAAAAGTCCCTACTGATTGTATCAGTAGGGACGAATTATTCGCGGTACCACCCTAGTTGCAGAAATATTCTGCCTCTTAAGAATTTGATAACGATCAAATTTGACCGTTTTCCCCTCAGTAAAGATTAAACTTTACTTCGAAAAAAATAGCTCCAGGACCGAAATTCATCCTTATCTTTGTACTGATTTCCACCAACCATCAGCTCTCTATTACATTGAGATAAGTACTACTTATATTCCCTTCATTGCTTAAAACTATATTAATCTATCATTAGTAGCTTGTTTCTTTTTTTAATATGTTTTGTATTATAGGGGTTATTTCATAATTCTGTCAACATCTTTTTATTTCATTTTATTCAACCACGATACTAATTGCTAGTTTAAATAGTTTGTATGCTATGAAATTAATATAATATAATTAAGAAAAATGGAGGGAATCAAATCATGCTAAACATACGAAATGTAAGATTGGAAGATTTAACTGAACTGGTAGAAATTGAGCATCTTTGTTTTTCAAAAGAAGAGGCAGCAACAAAGCAGGCATTCGAAAAACGCATTAAATTAATTCCCGATAGTTTTTTTGTAGCTGAGGAAAATGGTAAATTAGTTGGTTTAGTAAATGGTCCTGTTATAAATGAGTCTTTCATTACAGATGATTTATTTAGCGAAATTAAAAAAAATCCATCTACTGGTGGCCATCAAAGTATCTTAGGCATTGCAGTTGCTCCACAAAACCAAAATAAAGGGATCGCATCAAAATTGCTTTCTCATATCGAAAAAGTTTCAAAAGAAAATAAACGTCATTCAATAACTCTTACATGTAAAGAAAACTTAATTCATTTTTACGAAAACCACGGTTTCATCAATAACGGTATTTCTAGCTCAACACATGGTGGAGTAAAATGGTATAACATGATTAAAAAACTGTAAAAGGCGATAGCTTTATTACAGTTTTTGTGACAAAATAATTTTTAAGCTACCAACATTTTTTATTGAATGATCGGTAGCTTTTTTGGTATTGTCCAAAATTAAACCGGATCCTTTTGCAATTTAGATAATACCTCCGTTACACTTACCCACTCATAAATAAGTAAATTCAATTCAGATCCTGAAAATGAAATCTTATCTGATTTCAATAACTCAGCACCATAATATTCATAGAAATAGCGTGTTTTATTGCCTTCTAAAACCTCGACGAATACCCGATTATAACCCCATTTTTGAAACTGTAGAAACAGCTGTTTCATTAACTGTTTTCCGATTCCTTTACCCTGATATTCCTCAAGAAGATAAATAGATGTTAAGTCACCAGAGTGATCAACTTGATTCCTCTCTCTTTTTCCACCATCTGCAAAACCGATAATTTCCCCGTCATCATTTTCAGCAACAACCACATAATCCCCCTCTTTTGAAAGATTATGCTCCCACAATTTTTCTCTTTGTACATAGGACAGCTTCTCCAAAAACTCGTTAGGAATTATATTTCGATAAGTAGTTTTCCAACTATCAACATGAACTTTAGCGATGCCTTTTGCATCTGACATTGTAGCTTTCCTTATTATCAAATCTTCCACCTCGCACCACTCTTTTTAAAAATATATATACCTTCAAAGTGACGAAAAGTCCTTTAATTTTTATTGAGTTTTCCTTGTAGTGATATAAAAAATAGTAACTTCCTAATCAAAATAATTAAACTAGCTACTTTTAAGAACATTTCAATGAATTAATTGCGATTTTGCCAATTTTAATTGCGATTCCCCCTTTTTTTGTGATTACCATTTTTTGATGCGATTCACTGTTCTCATTTGTGATTTCTTTTATTAATTGCGATAACCATATTTTTATTTTTAATTACGATTCTCTGTTCTTATTTATAATCCCTTTTATTAATTGCGATTCTCTATTTTTAATTGCGATTACCCTTTTTTAATTGCGATTCTCTATCCTTATTTGTGATTCCCCTTTTAAAAAAAATAAAAGCACCCCCACAGATGCTCTTTTCTACCTTTTCCGATTATACTTCTCAAAAGAAATTGTCTGAACATCATATTTCTTTCCATTCCAATCATATAAAAGCTTCAAATTTCCAATCGCTCCTCCGCCGTCAGTTGAAATCATTACGACAGCATCGGCAACTAGTTTTTTCTTCTCAACCATATAGTCCACTGGTACGTGTGTATATACACTATCATCAGAAGACGTATCTTTAAACCCTAACGATTTCAAATTAACTTTATAAGTTTTTTGTTTTGTTGTTATGGTTACTATATCCCCTTTTTTCTCCATTTCTACAAGACGTTTAACGGCTTCAGACACCGATTCAATTGGAACTTCCTTATATTCATCGCTTTGGTCATCGTTAGTACTAATTTGCAATAAATGAATCGGATCATTGAAATTATCCAATACGATAATAACTTCATTTTGTTTATCTTTATTTAAATCTTCACTAAACATTTTCGTCCCATACTTCCCACTTTTCCATGTTGGGAAGTGATATAAAAAACCTTCATTTCCAATTTGAACATCAAAATTTCGGTATTCTTTCTGAACAATTCGGTCAGCGATTAAATAAATATTTTCCTGCCACACATCACTTGGAATACCATTCATAACCACTCGTTCAGCTTGTCGCGCACTTACGGAAGAACAAGTAAAAAATGTAAAAGTACTGATTAAAACAACGATTAAACGTCGGTTCATAAAAACACCACCTTTACCATTAAGTTGTCCTAATATGGAAAATATAACCTCACGCAAAAGGATTTGCCTATTCAGCAGCTTCTCCACAAAAAAAGAGAGCTGCAAAAGGCAACTCCCTGTAACTTAAGAATTTATTCCAGCATTCTGTCCCTGCTCCTGCAATATTTCTCCCTTAATTCTTCTTTCTAATGCAGGAGTAATTCGTACAAATATAAGAATACCGATTACACCTAAACTTGTTAAAAAGAAAGATGTCGCGAAATTCGATAAGTATGCACTTAGAGAAACGGTTATCGAGCAGATGAACATCGCTAAATTAAATGTTAAACCTGCAACTGCCATATAGGAACTCCTTGTTTCGTCAGCTGGTAGGTTAGCCATATAGTTTTGTTGAACTGGTACTCTTAATACTTCCGCAACTGTTGCGATGAACATTGCTATAAATAATAGCCAAATAGAGTTACTATATGAAATCACTGCATATCCACCAACAAATGCAATACAACTCCAAATTAACGTTTTTCGATCATCCAATTTCCCTACTATTTTAGAAGCGAAAAGTGCCATTACAACTACTAGTATCGTATTTTCTGTACGCAGAAAACCATTCATCTCGATTCCACCAAATGTCCAGTTCAATAAATGTTGTGTGTGAAAACCATTCGCTAATCGAATACTTATATAATTTGTTAATTGGAATTCCATTGAAAGCACTAGCAAACCTGCCAGTACATAAAGAATAAAGAGCTTATCTTGAAAAACGTCACGATAATTTGAAATCATTTTTTGAGCATGATGAGCAATCGTCTTTGTTTCCGTCTTTTCAGTAACTAAACTTTCTTCAACAAAGAACGTAATTAAGACCCATGTAACAAGTGAAGCAACTGATAGAGCTAATAATAATTCAAATAAATATGATTTAAATAAAAATCCTCCAAGCATGCCACCAATCGCAATTGATAAATTGTTCGACCAGTACATGATTGAGTACATAAGCTTTCGTTCCTCTGGCTTACTCACATCTATTAACATTGCCTGGTTAGCTGGCCCTGCTAGTCCCCAACAAATACTATTCAAAGTCATCATAAAGAATGTAATAAGAGGTGATGAAAACCAAGGTGAATTACAAAGCATCATCGTAATAAACGCAAGTAGTCGAAGTGTTTCGGCAAACACAATCGCCTTTTTCCGACCAAACTGATCCGAAAAATATCCCCCAAAAAAGTTCATAATAATGCCTATAAATACATTTACAAGCAAAAGTAATCCTGCTTGTTTTATCCCAAAATGCTTAGATAAATAAATCGCCATAAATGGAAAAATCATACTTCCAATTGACGAACTCAAGAACGATTCAAGTAATCGAATTTTAATATTTTTGTGAAACTTTAGTATCCCCACGCTCTTTCTACCTCTCTTTATCTATTAAATCCCCTTCGTTTAAACTAGTGTTAAATAAACCCATTATTTGCATGAAAATTCCCCCTTTTTAAACTTTTCACTTAATTAGCATAGCAGTTATTTCCGATTATGCCAATAAGCAAACCTAATACTTTTTCCCTATATAAATGAGAAAAATTGGAATGCCTAAAGCAGATCAATTTGGCTTGTTTTAAAAAACTGTTTGAGTATTGTTTTGTAATGCTACAGTTCATTTATGATAGCAGCATCACTATTTTCACCACATTTCTTAACCTTAGTTTCTTCGAAATAAAATAGTAAGATTCCTGACCTTTCACATACAGCCCAACAAAATTTCGTATCTAATTCATTAAATATAAATTTTTAGTAAAAAATAACTAAATTTACGTATCTTGATTACTACTTATTGAAATAAATACCTGATTAGACTATTATCTAATTAGATAAATGTAAAAGTAGGTGTATATTAGTGCAATTAAGTAAAATTGTAGATTTCCATAAAGCTTTAGGTGATCTTACTCGAGTACGCATTATTGCTTTACTTCAGCAAGGTCATTTAAGTGGGCAAGAAATTGCCAGAAAATTAAGTCTTAAACCCCCAACAATTACCCATCATATGTCAAAGCTTAGAGAAGTTGGTCTAATTAAAGAGCGCCGAGATAAAAATACAATCTATTTCTCTCTAAATTCAAAAATTTTAGAAATGAATGCGAAAGCAATTTTTACAGTAGGTACAGGAGGAGATTCCAATATGGAAATGTCAGTAACTGAAAGTGAACGTTCAAGCATTATCAATAATTTCTTTACTAAGGAAGGCAAACTTAAAGTTTATCCTGCTCAGCGAAAGAAAAAGCTTGTCGTTTTAGAACATATGATTAAAGGCTTAGAATTTGGTAGAGTTTATCAAGAAAAAGAAATCAATGAATATTTGAAGGAATTTCATGAAGATTACGCTACTTTGAGGCGAGAGCTCATTATGTGCCAATATATGTATCGCGAAAATAATCAGTATGAATTAAATCCAGTTGAATTATGGTGGTTAAAATAATTGGGTAAAAAGAGAGAAAAAGTAGCATTTAAGTAAAATAAAATCTATTAATAGAACCTAAAAAAGAAAAAGAGATACTTTAAAATATCTCTTTTTCTAAATTATTATTTACTTGGTTTTGTAGAAATATATTTCTTAACTACTTCCATTACATATCCCTGACAAGCATCAGCTGTAGTTGGATCATATTTACCGCCATTTGTTTTATTGTTTGATAATACGCGAATTCCTAAGAAAGCTACATTATATGCTTGAGAGATTTGAGCTGCAGCTGCGCCTTCCATTTCTTCTACAGAAGTTCCGTATTTAGTATGGAACCATTTAATGCGATCAACTTCATTGTTCCAAACGTCTGCAGATCCGATTGTACCTTCTACAACCTTACCTTTAGTGTATTTGTTTTTCACAGCATTTGCAGCTGCTAATAAATCTTTATTACCTTCGTAAAAACGTGGTTTTTCAGCATTTGGATCTTCACCTGCACTACCTTCTGAAGCCATTAAGTCCATTGGTTTCCACTCCGTTGCATCAATACCTTGGTTTTCGTCCTTCGTTTCTGTTTTTAAAGAACCAATATTAGTTGTATTTTTACCTAATACGATATCAAAAACATTTAAATTTGCATCATGACCACCAGATGTACCTTGGTTAATAATTGCGATTGGTTTATATTTTTCAATTGCAATCGCTGTAGCAGCAGCAGTGTTTTCCATACCTTTACCTGTTTTTGCTACAATAACAGGATAATTATCTAAAGTACCTTTGTAAAATACGAAACTACCTGATTTTTCAATTTTTACATTTTTTAACTGACTTGCAAACTTTTCAGCCTCAATTGGCATTGGCCCCTCAATAATAATTGGTTTAAGATGTTTAGTTTTTGCTTCTGCAGTGTTCGATTTAAAGTTATAACCTACAGATACTGAGATTAATAATGCAGAAATGATTCCTAAAAAACCGTATTTTTTTAACAATGTCTTTTCCCCCTTGATGATGATCACACTCGATGTTTTAGTCAAAAAAAATGGTCTAGAAAAAGTAGAACAATCTCTACCTTCTAGACCTACGAAAGTTAAAGTATAGATTAGCAATAAATGCTAACCATCATTATTGGTTACAAAATATGAAACCAAGTATACTTTAACCCGTAGTCTAGTTCTTTCATTGGGAACCAGGTAGAAACGCTCAGACCATATTACTGAGCATATACGAGTAATGTTTATGAATGATTACACTGCTAATATATCAAACTCGAAATATATTTTCAATACAAAACATGAACTTTTTTTAAAAAAATATATAATAACGTTCGTATTTTATAGAAAATATTAGATATAACTTGTGTAAAATAATGGTTTCGTTATTTTTTTCCGAAAAACCTGAAATAAAATTTCATTTTTTTAGAATTCAAATTTTATTGGTCTTAAAAATAATTCCTCTAAAGTGTCTTTCGCATTTTTATGTTCATAAATAATTTCAAACAATGCGTTACAAATCGGTAGTTCAACATTATACTGATCAGAAAGTTCCTTTAAAGCTTTAATTGTAGAAACCCCTTCCGCTAATTTATCAAACGGTTTTCCTTCAACAAATGCCTGTCCAAACTTTCGATTCTGACTATGCATTGAAAAGAGCGTTGCCTCGTAGTCTCCTAAATGACTTAAACCGTAAATTGTTAAATCATTTCCACCCATTGCTCTTATTAACCGAGAAATTTCTCTAGTGCCTCTAGCCATCAATGAGCCTTTTAAACTACTATATTTCAATCCATCTAGCATTCCTGCAGCTATTCCCATGACATTTTTGGTTGCAGCTCCAATTTCATTACCAATTAAATCTTGGCCGTAATAAAATCGGATTAACTCGCTGTTAAATGCTTTAGCAATTTGTTTTGTTACTTCAATATTCTCCGAACCAATGACCATGCAATTTGGTATATTTCTTACAAATTCCTGTACATGGCCAGGTCCTACCCAAACCGCTACATTGCTATTTTTCCCAACCTCTTCACGAAAGACCTGTGTGAGCCTTTTTCCAGTAGTAGATTCTATGCCCTTCATACAGAGGATAAAAGTTTTACCTTGTATTTCATTATATTGACTTAAGCGGTATGCAAATGTTCTTAGCTCTTGGGCACTAATTGATATAATAATGACTTCTGCAAATGATAATGCACCTTCTAAAGAGCTCGTTAACTCAATTCCATCTGGTAGGCTTAAATAGTCATTTTTTCTTGTCTGATTTAAGTCATTAAAATTTCTAGAGCTTTCTCTTCCCCATAAAATTACATCGTGGCCAACTCGATTAGCGTACCAAGCTAAAAAAGTTCCCCATCTACCGCAGCCTAAGACAGATACATTCATTCATTACTCTTCCTTCCAAAAATTATTATCGAGTAACTGGACTAAACAAAAAAACAAACAAAAAGTCTAATTAGGTAACCTATTAGACTTCTTTGGATTGCTGAAAAATTAGTTTGTCAATTGGTCTCTTTATTAATCGGTTGTTACTGGCGCCTGTTATGTGGAACTTATTTTCATTTTCTTGCTTATTTACTCCCTCATGAGGAACTAATTTTCTTCATCTTGCTGTTTTACTTTCTCATGAACCCCTCATAAGGAACCTATTTTCTTCTTTTTGCCTTTTTACTTCCTCATGAA
>NZ_NTZO01000111.1 GCF_002559405.1 Bacillus sp. AFS001701
TAGCTTTGCCTCAATTATGGTAATCGTTATTCATTTTCTATTTATTTTCTTACTTTATAAAACTGTTAAATGGAATAAGGAGCTTCTTAATATAAAAAAGGCATTTGACGGAACGTCTTAAAACGTTCCTTTTTTAATTCATAATTCCTTGTATTTGGAGTATTGAATATCTACTCATCATAAAATTAATTTAGGCCTGCAGCGACTCTTTTTTCCTTTTAATATTTGCTTTAACAAGGCTTTAAGGTTATCGCTCCCTATGCATAATCGGGAATAGAGTCTCGTCAAAATGACACTCCAATTAGAATTTTATTAAATGCAAGTAGTAATTCCCCTTATATATTCAGTTCATTCTAAGTCAATAGGACAAGCCGAAAGCATACACAAAAGGCGTACCATCACTGGTACACCTTCTTATAATATACTTTTTAATGGACTGTATTTAACCTGTGCTCTTCCTAAATCATCACTGGAATAATTGATATACCTCTGTGTTATCTTTATATCAGAATGTCCTAGCAGTCTCTGTAATTCAAATAAATTACCACCGCTCTGCAAATACATCTTAGCGAATGTATGTCTGAACGTATGAGGCGATACTCTAACACCCTTAATACTTGCTAATTCTCCATATTTTGAGATGCTCCACCTTAACATGCGTGTTGTATATGCATTACCCTCCATACTGATAAATACTGCAGTAGTACCTTCTACCATGTCTCTAATCGATAGCCACTGTCTTAGTGCATTTAAAGTATGTTGTGTTATGTGAATATATCTTTGCAAGTACATTTTAGTGTTTCTGATTAGTATTTTATTCTCATCAAGCCTTAAATCTTCTAAACATATTCCTAATAGTTCACTTGAGCGGATACCAGTGTCTAGCATCATAAGAATCATGCAGTAATCCCTAACACCATTCCATGTAGTTCTATCGATAGAATTCAGTAATTGTCTGATTTGAGTGCCATTGAATGACTCTATCTGCTTTTGTCTGCATCTTAATAACTGTATATCTATCGGCAACTTTAAGTACTTAATAAATGTCCTTAATATGGTTAATCGAGCATTGATTGTAGTAGGTTGCATTCTAGTCTGCATATCTTCTATTAATTTATCAATGAACTCCTGTTTCAATACTGCTACGGACTCGTCTACAACATCAAATAGTAAGTAACCTAATACTTTACTGTAATTGTATACTGTTGTATCTCTAAGTCCTTTTCTTTTACACTTGTTAATGAATTCATCTAATGTAGATTGAATTGATTTCTCTTCTGATATTAATAGTAGTTCTGCTTTTGTTAGCTTCCTATTTCTTCCCATGTCCATCACCTAATTTATTCTGATTATTTATATTAGGTGACTCAGCGTGGACATGCTAATTTATGCATATTTTCACCTCATTTAATTCATATAAGGTTACTATTCCATTAAATTATTATCTTTATTCATATTAATTCGTATTTAATTTGCCTTCAAAAACAATCTTTCTTCCGGTCGGTTCAATTTCTACCTTTCCATTCACCATTTGTTCTGAAAATATTGGTACTTCCATTCTTTTAACAGGTGTATAGCCCTCTCTTTCCATTCTCTCTAAGCAATCATTAATTGTTTCATTTTCAAAGACTTCAAATTTTTTCTTACTCATCTATTTCCCTACTTTCTACTATTGTCATTCTATCTAATCATAATTGAATTTAAATCAAACTATAGTAAAAAACCTTACTTTCATTTGAGAGTAAGGTCTGACTGACTAAAATTTTTTAATCGCGAAGCCTCGATAGGAATCGAAGTGCTTCAATATAAACCCAAATGACTGTTACTAATAAACCAAAAGCACAATACCACTCGAACTCTTTTGGTGCACCTTGTCTAACACTTGTCGTAATTAGATCAAAATCCAAAAATAGATTTAATGAAGCAATAACAAGTATCGCTAAACTAACAAATATTCCGATTGGACCAGATTGATGGATATATGGAATTGGAACATGGAATAGTTGAAGGACCATCGTTAGTAAATAAAATATAAACACTCCGATTGTTAAACCGAAAACAATTGATCTAAAACGGTGCGTTACTTTAACTAGTCCAGTAGCATAACAAATTAATGTTCCTGCTATAATTGCTATTGTTAATAGAACCGCTTGAAGGACAATCATTCCATATGTTGCTTCGTAAGCAGCTGAAATATTACCAATTAGAATCCCTTCAACTGCTGCATAAATAGGTGTAGTAATCGGCGCAATTCTAGGAGAAAAAGATGTTACTAACCCAATAATGAATGCAACGATTAAACATCCAATAAACACTTTAGAATTCAGGGTTCCAGTAGTCGTTAGATAAAATGAGTATCCTGCTGTTGCGATTAATAAGATTAACGCGATAATTGTTTTACCTATTGTTCCACCAATCGTCATCGTTTTAGCAGCATGCCTTGATTTCGTTAATCGTTCAGAATTTAAGATAGGATTTGAACTCCTCATTTAAACTCCTCCTTTATTTTATACCTTTATTTTACCATTTTTAGTAAATTTCTTAAACTTTAAACAAGCTTTAGTAAAATATATGAAAAAAGATGTCCAAAAGGACACCTTATTTCAAAAAACTAAATTAAAATTTAATTTTATTAGCTAAAAATGATTGTAATTCACTTATTGCAACACGAGTTTGCTCCATAGTGTCACGGTCACGAACTGTTACTTTTCCATCTTCAATTGATTCGAAGTCGTAAGTAATACAGAATGGAGTACCGATTTCATCTTGACGTCTGTAACGTTTACCAATTGAACCAGTTTCATCGAAATCAACATTGAAATCTTCTGCTAAAGAAGCAAATACTTCTTGTGCATTTTCTGATAATTTTTTAGATAGTGGTAAAATCGCTGCCTTATATGGTGCTAATGCAGGATGTAGACGCATTACTGTACGAGATGTACCATCTTCTAATGCCTCTTCTTCATAAGCATCAATTAAAAATGCTAATGTCACACGATCTGCACCTAATGATGGCTCGATACAATATGGAACGTATTTTTCATTTGTAATTGGATCATGATATGTGAAATCTTCTGTTGAATATTCCATATGTTGTTTTAAATCATAATCTGTACGAGACGCAATGCCCCATAATTCGCCCCACCCAAATGGGAATTTATATTCAAAGTCAGTTGTCGCGTTACTATAGTGTGATAATTCATCCGCACTATGTTCACGTAAACGAAGATTTTCTTCATTCATTCCTAAAGCTAAAAGCCATTTATTAGCAGTTTCTTTCCAATATGAATACCACTCTAATTCTTCACCTGGTTTACAGAAGAATTCAAGCTCCATTTGTTCAAATTCACGAGTACGGAACGTGAAATTTCCTGGTGTAATTTCGTTACGGAAGCTTTTACCAATTTGAGCAATACCAAATGGTACTTTCTTTCTCATTGTACGTTGAACATTTTTGAAGTTTACGAAAATACCTTGTGCTGTTTCTGGACGTAAGAAAATCTCATTCGTACTTGACTCAGTAACACCTTGGAATGTTTTAAACATTAGGTTAAATTGACGAATATCTGTAAAATCATGGCTACCACAATCAGGACAAGCAATTTTATGCTCCTCAATTAATTTAGCCATTTCTGAAAATGGAAGTCCATCAACGATAATTTCCATTCCTTTTTCTTCAAGTGCATTTTCGATTAATTTATCTGCACGATGACGAGCTTTACAATTTTTGCAATCGATCATTGGATCATTAAAGTTACCAATATGACCTGAAGCTTCCCATGTACGTGGATTCATTAAGATTGCAGCATCTAATCCAACATTATATGGACTTTGTTGAACAAACTTTTTCCACCAAGCTTTTTTTACATTATTTTTTAATTCAACACCTAGTGGACCATAATCCCAAGTATTTGCTAAACCACCGTAAATTTCAGATCCTGGAAATACAAATCCTCTGTGTTTAGCATGACTTACTACGACATCCATCGATTTTTCTGACATTTCATCTGCCTCCAATTTTCAATTGTTTTTTGAAAATGCAAGAATGAAATAAAAAAGCTCTCATCCTTAGGCATTTTCTGCCTAGGGACGAGAGCTGTATATGCACCCGCGGTTCCACCCTAGTTGACAATTAAAAAAATTGTCCACTTTAAGAATTAACTCAGGAATGCCTTTCGCTAAAGGTTTTGATTGAGCTCACACCATCCTCAATTCGCTATACAAAATAATCTTTAGGTACTTCTTTCCGTCAACGTTATATGTAATAAATAATATGTTGTTATTTTAACAAAGTGACAATGCTTAAGTCAAATATTATTATGAACAATTTTGATAAAAAAATACCGTGAATTTTTCGAATATTTCAGGGGATACTTCATGTAAAGATATAACCTTTACAGTATGAGCATTACTTGGTATGATAGAAAAGTTGTTTTATTTATATACTATACTATCAGAAGGGAGTGCTAGTTTTGAGTAGCAGCATTTTTCTAAAGAAAAAGAAACGTTCAGCAGTATTGCTTGATAAACATCATTCCATTCGTTTATTAAAGACAAACAAAAAGCGAATCGTGAACAAAAGAAACAATAAAATAAAAGGGTTCGAACAATTACTTGTTAAAGAATTAAACGAGGAAATGATTTCAACTTCAAACAGTACGGTAAATGAAATTTCTGAAAATTTAAATACAGTAGTGATCGAAGGACTTCCAGTAACATTTCTTCTAAAGCTTGGAAAAGAGTTTTTCTCAGATTTAGAAGCAGTGAAGTACTATTATAATAGTAAACATGAAGATTTTTACAAGAATCGTAGTTTACTAGAGGAATCACTTCAATCTTCAATTAACAATGCGTCAAGTGAAGAGCAATTAAAAGTTTCGGAATTTATTTCTAATAAATAATAATTATTAATGAGGGAATCCATAATGGGTTCCTTCTTTAATTTGTGTTGATAAAGCCGTAGTAAAAATCGACCGTCTTGAACTGCAAATAAAACTTAGAGAGCAGCAAATAAGAGGCCTAACTGTGCAAACAAACGTTGAAACTTACAAATGAATGGCGGACTGCAAATAAAATCCGTGAATCTGCAATTAAAATTACCGATTCTGCAATTAAAATCTGCAAAACTGCAAATAAAGTTAAAAATTACCTATACCCGGTATCTCGACTGGATTATTAGCTCATCGTGGATAAGATTGAATGTAAATCAAGCATATTTCTTCTTAAACACTAAAATACTAATTCAAATCTGCCATTTAACTAAAAAAAAATCTGAAACTTAGACTTAAAATGATCAGTGCCTCCAAGATACCTCCAACTATTAATTTTCACACTCATTCACATCAAAAAAGAGATGTTCATATGTCAGTTGACCTGACTCATGATACATCCCCTTTTCCTTTACCTATTTTTGATTTGAAAATTCTAAGCTAAATAAGCTTTTTTCACTTCTTCATTATTCATTAATGTCTTACCTTCACCAACCATTTGGATCTCACCAGTTTGAATTACATACCCGCGGTGAGCAATTTGTAATGCTTGGTATGCGTTTTGTTCGACTAATAAGATTGTCATTCCTTGTTTGTTTAGTTGCTCAATGATTTCAAATATTTGTTCAACGATAATTGGAGCAAGACCCATAGATGGCTCATCTAGCATTAGCAATGATGGTCCCATCATCAGTCCTCTACCAATCGCTAGCATTTGTTGTTCTCCTCCACTCATCGTACCGCCTTTTTGGCTTAAACGCTCTTTCAGTCTTGGAAAATAATCAAATACCATTTCCATTCGTGCAGCGATTAGTTTTTTATCTTTAACTGAGAACGCACCCATCTCTAAATTTTCTTTTACACTTAATTTAGAAAAGATTCTTCTTCCTTCTGGTACATGAGCGATTCCTTTTAAGGCAATTTCATGAGATTGTAGCTTTATAATTTCTTCACCTTTATAAATAAGTGTTCCAGATTTTGGTTTAACTTGGCCACAAATTGTTTTTAAAGTAGTAGATTTACCAGCACCGTTACTTCCAATTAACGTTACAATTTCACCTTCATTTACTTCAATGTTAATATTTTTCAGTGCTTGAATACCACCGTAAAAAGAGTTAATATCTTTTAATTGTAATAGCGTCATTTTTTAAGTACTCCTTTCACTATGCAGTAGTCACTGCACTTTTTCCTAAATATGCTTCAATTACTTTTTGATTATTTCGAATTTCGAGTGGTTTACCTTCTGCAATTTTTTCACCATGATCAAGTACAAATAGATACTCAGATATTTCCATTACAAGCTTCATATCATGCTCAATTAAGACGATTGTTAAGTTAAGGTCATCTCTCATTTGATAGATTAAATCAGTCAATTCTTTCGTTTCTTTCGGATTCATCCCTGCAGCTGGCTCATCTAAAAGTAAGATTCTTGGTTGAGATGCTAATGCACGAGCGATTTCAAGTCGTCTTTGTGCACCGTATGATAGACTCGATGCTTCCTCATTATAAACATCAGCCAATCCGACGTATTCTAACCATTTATATCCCTCTTTCATCGCCGATTTTTCTGCTTTTTTAAATTTGGGTAAATGGAATATTGTTGAAAAAACACCATACTTTAAATGCTGATGCATTCCTACCATGACATTTTCTAATGCTGTCATACTATTAAATAAACGAATATTTTGGAATGTACGTGCGATTCCTTTTTTATTAACAGTATGTGGTTTTAGCCCTACCAAACTCTCATTCCCTAGCAAAATTTCACCACTACTAGGAGTGTACACACCTGTAATCATATTAAAAAATGTTGTTTTTCCAGCTCCATTTGGTCCAATTACCGCTGTAATTGAGCCTTCTTTAATATCAATATTTACATTATTAACAGCTGTTAATCCGCCAAAGCTTTTCGTTAAATTCGTTGTTTTTAACATTTGATAACCTCCTCTCTTAAAATGAAACTGTTCGTGATTTTTCTTCGACTACAGTTTGATCTATGACGTCTTCTTTTGGAACAACCTTATTTTTGGCAGGCAATAATCCTTTTGGCCTGAAAATTGCTGCAAGTACTAAAATAAGTCCGAAAATCATACGTTGCATTTTAGAAGGCGATAGAGCCGGTGGTAAATTAATAACACCATCTAATGTTAATTGGTTCAAATAGTTCGTTACTTCTGTTAATACTTGTAGGTTTAAGATTGTTACAAGCGCTGCTCCAAGGATAACACCTGGAACACTACCCATTCCGCCTAAAATAACCATTACTAAAATCGTAATCGACTCAAGTAACGTAAAGCTTGTTGGGTCAATGAACATTTGCTTTGCAGAGAATACTACTCCCATCATTCCTGAGAAAGATGCACCGATGGCAAATGCAATTAATTTCGTACGTACTAAGTGAATACCTGATGCTTGTGCAGCGATTTCATTCTCACGTACCGCTTTCCAAGAACGTCCAAGCTTAGAATCTTGTAACCTAGTAACTGCTAAAATGACGATTGCTAAAACAACTAACACGACATAATAAAATTGCCCAGAACTATCAATCTCTAATCCAAAAATAGTAGGAGCTGGAATAGAAGAAATACCTTGTGCTCCTCCAGTAATATTTATTGGTTTATCTAAATTATTAAATACAATTCGAATAATTTCCCCAAAGCCTAGTGTTACTATTGCTAAATAATCACCTTTTACACGAAGTACTGGAATACCTAATAATACACCTGCAATTGCAGCAATAATTCCACCGATTATGATAAATAACCAGAATGAGTTTCCTGAAAACGGGAGGAAATCAAAATGTAAGAAATTCGTAACTTGTTTAGTCGAAAAAATTGCATAAGTATATGAACCGATTGCAAAAAAGGCAACGAACCCTAAATCTAAAAGACCCGCTAAACCAACTACTACGTTTAATCCTAGTGCCATTGCAACATAGATTCCAACTAAAGTCGCTACACCCATATATGATTCAAATGCAGTCCCTTGTGATGCAACATACGGCATGATCACCGTTAAAACTAGGATTCCAATGCTCCATTTTAATTTGACTGGAAAATTAGTTTTATATAATAAGTAAAGTGAGAACAAGATTAATAGAAATGCTGTAACCGATTCCTGCAAAAAGTATAAACCTAATGATGTAACAACGATATAAGCTCCTAAGAAAATTCCTTGTAGTTTGTTTGATTGTTTTAACCCATTTAATAAGCTCTTCATCTAATTCACCTACACTTTCTCAGCTACAGGTTTACCTAATAAACCTTCTGGCTTGAATATTAGAACTAGAATTAAAATTCCAAATGCAACAACATCTTTATATTCTGATGGGAAAATGCCATGAGTTAAAGTTGATAAATTTGTTGCTGCAAATACTTCGATTACACCGATTAATAAACCGCCAAACATTGCACCACGGATATTTCCGATTCCACCTAATACTGCAGCTGTAAATGCTTTTAGTCCTAAAATAAAACCGATATACGGATCAATTGTGCTGTACTGTAATGCAAATAGTACGCCAGTTGCACCACCTAATCCAGAACCTAAAAAGAATGTTAAAGAGATGACTTTGTTAACGTTAACAGACATTAATGATGCAGTGTCGCGATCCTGTGCAACTGCACGCATTGCTGTACCCCATTTTGTTTTATTGATGAAGTAATCTAATGAAATCATCATTACAACTGCAACGACTAAAATAATGATTGATGCTGATTTAATTTGTGCATTTCCAAATGAAGAAAGAATTGAGCTAGTTTTAATTTGGTGTTGTCCAGAAAATAGTGATGGGCCAGTAATAATGTAATTTCCTTCTTTTAATTCAGCAATAAAACGTACGATATCTTGTAGTAAAAATGAAATACCGATTGCTGTAATTAATGTAATTAACTTTGGTGCTTTTCGCAATGGACGATACGCAACTCTTTCGATCCCCATTCCTAGGAAACCAGTTGCTAATGATGCTACTATTAAAACAATTGCTAACACGATAATTGCAGGTAAACTACTTAATAAACCTAAACCAGTAAATGTAATTAATACCGCAGTACCAATAAACGCACCCACCATAAATATTTCACCATGTGCAAAATTGATTAGTTCCAATATCCCATAAACCATCGTGTAACCGAGTGCTACGATTGCATATACTGCTCCTAAAACAAGACCGTCTATTAGAACTTGAGGTAGTGTTTGGATTACTTCATTCATGTATAAGACCTCCTATAAATAATGTAGTTTATTTCCTATTGACTTCCAAAATTTTACAATTTTCTCATCTTTTTGAGAGAAAAAGAGTATCACATTTTACAGGATACTCTTTTCTTTAAGACTGGTAGGGTTTGTTTCTAATTATGGTTTAGTAACTTCGCCTTCTTGGGTACCAGGGTATTTAGCTTCTTTAAACGTATAAATAAATACTTTCGCGTATTTGTTGTCCCCTTTGTCGTCGAAGCCCACCTTTGTTACTACACCATCATAATCTTGGATTGCACGTACTGCTTTTTCAACTTGTTCACGAGTTGGCGTTTTTCCTTTATTATCGTTGATCGCATTTTTTAATCCTTCTAATAAAACGCCAGCAGAATCATATCCGTAAGATGAGAACGATTCAATGTTTTTATTAAATTTAGCTTTATAAGCGTCAGCAAAAGCCTTACCTTTATCTGTTTTTAACGTATCACCAGCTACTGAAGTATAATAGAAGTTTTTAACAGCATCTCCAGCAATATCCACTAAACCTGAAGAGTCCATTCCATCTCCTCCCATGAATGGGATGTTTAATCCTTTTTCACGAGCTTGTTTTAATAAAATTCCACCTTCAGCATAAAGTCCACCGAAGAATACTAAATCAGGCTTTTTCGCAATTGCATTATTTAGTACCCCGTTAAAATCTTTATCTCCGATTGAGATCCCTTCTTCACCTAAAATTTTAGCGCCTAATTTCTCAGCAGCAGCTTTGAATTCATTTGCTAAACCAGTTCCGTAAGGTGTTTTATCTTGAATGATAAAAATATTTTTAGCTTTTAAAGTATTAACAGCGTAATTTGCACCTGCAGGACCTTGGAAGTCATCACGAGCACAAATTCGATTAACTACTCCTAATCCACGATCAGTTACTTCATTTGCAGTATTTGAAGGAGATACCATTACGATATGGTCTTTCTCATATTTTACAGAAGAAGGAATTGCCACACCAGAGTTTAAGTGTCCTACAACCCCAAGGATTTTATTGTCTGCAGCTAACTGCTCAGCATTTGCTACACCTTTTTTTGGATCCCCTTGGTCATCATAAGGTACAATCTTTAAATCAAAGCCTAATTTTTTGAAAGCTGCTTTTTGATCCTCTAATGCAAGCTGAGCTCCAAGTTTAATGGATTCACCTAAAATTGCATTATTACCAGATAATGGTGTATTTGTCGCAATTTTAATGACCTGGTTCCCATCCTTTGAACTATTACTACCACAGCCTGCTAAAATACCCGCAGTTAACGATACTGATGCTAAAATTGCAAATCCTTTCTTAAAAACCATATGTACGCCCCCTTAAAAACCTATTTTTTTGAAAATTTAAAATTCTTAAGAAAATAGTAAGCTATATTTTTTCGTTAGACAAGTTCTTTTGATTCAAAACATTTCGACAATTCTGTCGATTCTTTGTTATTTTAGGTAATTATTCCCATTAAAAA
>NZ_NTZO01000112.1 GCF_002559405.1 Bacillus sp. AFS001701
TTTTTGTTTTTTAATTACTTTTTCGCTAAATCTTTATCTCATCTTTATCTCATTAGTCTATAATTTTTTCGGAACAGGCGATTTTATAAATATCCTGAATTCTAGTAAAAAGTTTCAAGAAACTAAAACTCACATGCATACGTATCTTAATGAACTGAAAATTAGGTCTTCAGTTAAGTAAGTTTGTTCTTGGTAGCTATTTTCACAGTGGAATCGTTCAGATATTAAATAATAATTGGATAAAATAAGGGAAAAGTAAAGTTTCGAAAGAAAGTGTGGGAAAATAATGCAGTACAAAATCTTAATCGTAGAAGATGAAACGATTTTACGTGAAATAGTGAAAGATTATTTAGTAAATGAAGGTCATGAAGTAATCGAAGCGATTGATGGTGAACAAGCATTGGAGTTATTTCAAGAACAAGATTTTCATCTCATTCTTCTTGATATCATGTTGCCGAATGTCGATGGTTGGGCAGTTTGTAGAAGAATACGTAAAACTTCAAATGTACCAATTATCATGTTAACTGCACGTGTTGATGAGGATGATACACTTCTGGGGTTTGAGTTAGGTGCCGATGACTATGTTACAAAACCTTATAGTCCTCCAATTTTGCTGGCAAGAATTAAACGTTTGCTTGAAAGTCGATATAAAACGAATCAGAACTCAAAAGTTACATTATCTAAACAAGGCATATCGGTCGATTTTTCTTCACGGAAAGTCCAAGTAGATGGTGAAAATATCAATTTAACCCATACTGAATTTGAAATATTAACTTATTTAATGCAAAACCAGGGGATTGTGATTACAAGGGAACAACTCGTGCAAAAGGTTTGGGGTTATGACTACAATGGTGATGATCGAACAATTAATACACATATACGTAATTTACGCTCGAAATTAGGCAGTAAATCAAAACTGATTTCAACGATCATTCGAACAGGATATAAATTTGAGGAAACCGTATGAAATTCGGGATAGTCTTAAAACTGTTTTTATTAACAACAACTTTATGTTTGCTTATCACTGGATCCATTTATATTGGTCAAACAATCTTTTTTAAACAATACTATGCCAATCGTAAAGTAAATGATCTAAAATCAAGTATCAAATCATTTGAGAAACAATACCTAAAAAGTAAAGGTAATGTTCAAACAATCCAGCAATTAGAGCAAGACTTTTATCGTGCTCAAAATACATGGATTACAACACTAGATCAAAATGGAAATATAAAAACAGCACAAGATTATTGTGTGGAAATTAAGATAGGAACTAATAAAAATTCAAATCAAATAATAAAGATTCCTTTGTATCATTTATTAAAAGAAGTCGACCTGTTAAAGGATACTCCACCTATTTCAAAAGGTGATATTGTAGATGTTAATACGATTGAGAAACATAACGTAACAATCCCTTATTATCTTTACGTAGTTCAACGTAATTCATACTGGATTAATCAATCCATATGGGAAAATATTGATAAGTCCCTTCAAGTTAGAAATAAGAAATTCGATTTAAAGGAAAAAGTAGAACTATCCCAAAAATATATTGCGGATATCCATCAACGGAAAGGAATTGTACAAACTGTACGGATTCCTGATCGGAATGATGTTTCTAGCATTATTTATAGAAATAACTTATTTATGGATCGTATTAATGAATTTCAAACGAGCTTATTGTTTGATGAACAAACTAAGTACGAAACGTTCAAAACGCTTGATTATGAACAAAATGGAATCAAGTATAAATTATTTATCGATCCGGTTAAAGATGAAAATGGTGAAACAAATTATATTTTTTCAATGGCTTCTTTACAACCAGTAGATGAAGCTGTGCGGATGGTAAAAGATTATTTTGTCTATATAATTGCGTTTGTTTTACTTCTTACAATTTTGGCATCCATTTATTATTCAATCAAAATTGCAAGACCCTTATTAAGAATTAACGATACAACAAGAAAAATTGCGCACTTAGATTTTTCAGAACGAATTGAATATCATTCGAAAGATGAAATAGGCGACTTATCTCAGAATATTAATTTGCTTTCAAATACGCTACACTCACATATTACACAACTACAACAAGATATTGAGAAAGAAAAGCAATTAGAAAATACAAGAAAAGAGTTCATTTCAGGTGTCTCTCATGAATTGAAGACTCCACTCAGTATTATGAAAAGCTGTATATCGATACTGAAAGACGGTGTTGCTAGTCATAAGAAGGACTATTATTTTGAAGCGATGGAAAAGGAAGTCGACAAGATGGATCTATTAATTGTCGATATGCTTGACCTTGCAAAATACGAGTCTGGAACGTATAAAATGAAAATGGAGCCCTTTTTAATTGATAAAGTAATTGATCAAATCTGTAGTCAATTATCTTTAGAAATTGTGGAAAAGGAACTTACGATTCATAAAGATTTAACTTCAATCGAAGTGTTCGCAAATCAACATCGAATTGAACAAGTCATCACGAACTATATAACAAATGCGATCCGCTATACACCTGTTCATGAACATATCTATATTTCAACGACAATTGAAGATGAACTAGTGAAAGTAAGCGTGGAAAATAAGGGGTCACATATTCCAAATGACCAATTAGATAAAGTTTGGGAACGTTTCTATCGTGGAGATACGTCTAGACAACGATCAGAAGGTAGCACTGGGTTAGGACTTGCCATTTCAAAAAATATATTGGACTTACATGATGCTAGGTACGGGGTCATGAATACGTCGGATGGTGTATTATTTTATTTTTGTTTAAATAAAAATAAGTGAAAATGTGTTTGAAAAATTTAAGCATACAATTCTTTTTGTTGGATCGCCCTAGTCAAAAGGGCGATTTTTTATTTCAAGCTAACGCATACTATCGGGCAGTATAGTTCTATAAGGAAATTATTAAATTGTAAGAGGAAAAGGAAGCAAAAGGAAAGAACCCTGTTCTCTTAGAAGAAGAATAGGGTTCTTTTATTGTATGGTAGGGGAGACCATAGTTATATTACTGATTGGTTAATTTATTTCTTCCATGGAGTTTCAGTTTTATGCTCGATGACTTGTAATACTTTTGGTTCAATATCTTTTAACATTTGCTCCATTGAATGATCGCCAGTGTTTCCACCTTGAATTTGTGCATCAACCTGTGTTTTTGCAATAACATCAATCACTTGTTGCTTAGAAACGTTTTTAGAAGCTGCAATCTCAACTACAGTCTTTCCTGTAGCTAATTCTTGTTTTAATTCTTGTGCGTTTATTTTTAATATAGAAAATAATTTTTCATCGTTTAAAAAATAATCTGCAGTATAATCAGGTTGACCTTTTGTAGAAAAAAAGCCTTCCACTTTAATATTTGAAGGTGTAGGTTGACCTTTTAATACCGATTGAATTTCTTTAGCGCTTGGTGCTTTTACTGTTGTTTTTACTTGTTTATTTTGATTAGATCGTACAGTTTTTACTGACTCGTTTTTTTCCTTTTGAGCAGCGTATGTAGTGCCAGCTCCTACTAATAATGCTGTTGAGATTCCAAGTACAGTGAATAATTTTGTTTTATGCTTTACCATTTTAAAACCTCTTTTCATAGTTATATTGGGTGTTACAGGTACAAGGATAACCAGACTATGTAAAGATGAAATGAAGATGAGATAAAGTTGAAATGAAACTTTCTTATGTAACTAACGCATGCGTTAGTTGAATAATAAATTAACTATTTTCTTTTTTCTCATACGCAAATGTTGCTCTTCTTCTTACATACTCTACTTCATCAATAATAAATTTTTTGAGGAGCATTTTAACCTCTTCCTCATTAACAGTTAACTCACCAAGTCCATAAGCAATCTGCCATCTTGCCTCAAAGTCATTAAATGATAAAGAATGTTTAGCTAAATCAATCAGTTGAGTAGGGTGATCAATTAACTGGTCAAGAATGTTCTCACACTCATTATCCCTTGCTAATATAAATAAAAATTTGTTTACTAAATCCGTACTCCAATTTCCAACTGGTATTTTTTCAATTAGGTTATTTGTAGATTTGTAAATCCTATCCCAATGAAGATAATCAGTCTCCCATTCCCCATAAGATTTCTCTGCCGTCTTAGACCACATAACAAAACTCCCAATTTCTTTTATTAATTGAGACTCAAATTGTTTATCCATTTTAGATTCACTCCTACAATATAGGATCGTCAGTTTTGTTAAACTAACGCATGCTTTAGCTGTATAAGGTCTAAAAATGTTGTTGTAGTAAGTGAGGTCATATGTAGTACAAAAAGGATAGAAATAGCAGATAATACTCCTGCTTTCCTATCCTTCTTTTTTTACTATATAATGTGTGACATTATATAAAATCATCTATTTACAAATAAACTTAATCATTTACTTGACATTTAATAAAACAAAAAGAAGATCCTTTTTACTTGTATTTCTAAGTATGTGATATTTGTCAATTAAATAAAAATTTCCCCAATATGTAACACTGATTTGAAGGCACGATTATTAATTTTTGTATATTATCCGGTAAAAAGTAACGGAATTTAGCGAAATATAGCAAAAATTATCCCAATACAATAAAGTCCTGTCGTGATATAAGATGGAAATTAAGAATATTAGAAAATTTTAATTTATTAATTTTATTTTTTGCCTAGATTTTCAATATATTCTTCCTTTGCTTCATCAATTCTATCTGATGCTTTAGTGGCATCTAGCAAAATGTATTTATCATCTTTCTTCAGATAGGTGGACTTTACTTCCTTAGATTCAACTTTATATAGAAGCCAGATTAATTCACCTTTGTTATAGACTACAACGCCTGTATCGTTTCTTTTTATTTCTGGCTTACTCTCATTTGCTAACTTCTCATTTTCTAATTTAATAACTTCGTTTATAGAAGAATCATATTTCTTTTTTTGAATGGCTTTATTCTTGTCGTAATCACCTTTACATGCTGACAACAAGCTAATCAAAATTAATAAAACAACTAATGGTGTAAATCTCACTATACTCATCCCTTCTTTATTTAGATATTACATTAATATTGCTTATAAAATTTTAATAATTTTATAGAATTATATCTTAATTCCATATTTTAGAAAAGGAGAAATGAAAAAATGAAAAAGAAAGTTATAGCGTCTTTGATCACTGTAGGTCTAATTTCCCCACTTTTTGGAGCTAATTCTGCCCATGCTTATGGCCTCTTTACTTCAAGTGATTGTCCAAAAGTATCTCATCCAAAGGACATTTATTATTGGGTAGATGGTAGATTTCAAAATTATAGCGGTAAATGGACTGAAGTTACTGAATCTGTAAATAAGTGGGATGCCTTATCAGAGGTTGAATTTACGAAAAGAGTGGATTTACCTGGTGGTGCCGATATCAAAGTAGAATATGGGGATTTTTTTAACGGAGATCTTTATGGAAAATACTTTTTAGGTTCTAGAGGTAATACTATTATCTACAAAAAATGGTTTGAACTTACTGCAACAGAAGAAAGAGAAACAGTTGTTCATGAAGTGGGACATGCTCTAGGACTCAAACACACTCAAGAAACAAATGACTCTATTTCTGTAATGCGCCAGTATGGCTTTAACAATAAGGATTACCCATTATCAGATGATAAAGCGGGAATAGCTGCACATTACTAAACTATAAAAAAATAAAAGTGGGGATAGGAACAATGAAAAAAATTATCATATTAGCGACATCTGTTTTAACACTTTCTTTCGGTGGTCTTTATATTGCAGATACTTTTAAAGCTACTTCAGCAAAGTCTTTAGCAAAATCTTCAACAAAAATAATATCTGACCATGGTAAAACAGATAGCTTCGAATCATTAAGCGAGCTTGAAAATGCAAGTCCTATTATTGTTCGTGGCAAAAAAATTGGAAAACTTCAAACTCAAGTTAGAAAGTCAACAGTTGATCCTAGTCTTGTTTCAGGCTGGACAGAATCTGAGTTTTTGATAAAGGAAGTCATTAAAAATGACAGTAGTAATGAAAGAGTAAAAGTTAATAAAAAAATAACCGTAGGTGAAATGGCATTTGAATATGAAGGTGCTATTCATACTGTAAATGGATATCAAGAAATGAAGAATGGAGAGGATTATCTTCTGTTCCTTGTAGACCAAGAGGGAATTTTTGCTACAAGAGGTGTAAGTTATGGAAAGATTCCTCTTAATAATACTAATTTAGAAATTTATTCTGATGGCGTAACTGAGGATTCACATCAACCTGAACTTGCACCTATCTTTAAGGAAGCAAGAGAAAAATATGGCAAAAATAATAAATAAAATACAGATTGTTATATGAAATGATTTAAATTAAATTTACAGAAACTTTGTGCACTTTTTTGTTTCTCTAGTCAATCAAATATGAATTGGTGATTAATCGTTTTGACATCAATGATAATCATACATAGAAAAACACCTCTAATGAAGAATGTACATTCTTCATTAGAGGTGTTTCTATTACACACAAACATTCGTTCTTTTATAAGTGGTAATTTTTAGATTCAATATATTAATTTCAAATACTGTTCGATTACATAACAGGATTTTTTAAATTATGATTTTTCATAATTAACCGGAATAGACCTAAATACACAAAAAGACTGATTCATAAATTTTTTGAATCAGTCTTTTTATATTATTACAAACAAATATGATTATTCTTCTTCAACTACCATGAAAAAACCTTACGGTATTCAGGTAAAAAAGTGCATAACTAAAGAAGACGTCTTTATTTTATTTTTAAAAAGCGTCCAACAGTAAAAAATATATTAGTGGTTGATGGATTAAGAGACTTCTTCGATCGATACAGAATACCCTAATTTTTCAAGTCTTCGAACTGAATAACGGACCATTGATACTTCTTTTTGTTTGTCATAATAATCTTCTCCTAAGTCTCTGTACATTTCTTTCCTAGTCAGAAGATAATAGGCGATTCTTAACATGGCATGTGCTACTACTATTCCTGCTCTTTTCCTACCTTTTCGTGCTGCTGTTCTTCGATACATTGCTCCAAGGTAGTTTTTGGATGCACCCACAGAATGTGCGGCTTCAGTTAAGGCTGCTTTTAAATATTTATTGCCTTTTTTTGATTTAGTTGATTTCCTTTTACCAGCGCTTTCGTTATGTCCAGGAACTAATGCTGCCCAGGAACATAATCGGGGTGCACTCCCAAACTGGTTCTCTAGATCTGTTCCAATTTCGGCTAGTATCTGTTCAGCCATACGTGTAGCGATACCTGGAATTGAGTCCAGTCGTTCTATGTCTTCTTGATAAGAGCTTACTCTTTGCGTTACTTCTAAATCGAGTTTTTCAATTTGTTCAGTTAGAAAATCAATGTGAGATAATATTGTTTTCAGCATCATACGTTGATGAGGATTAACATAACCTCGTAGAGCGAGCTCAAGTTCATCCTTTTTGCGTTTTAATGAGCGACGAGCCATACTTGCTAGTTTCGTAGGATCTTCTTCTCCATCTGCAATAGCGTAAAGCATTTCTTTAGATGAAACACCCATAATATCTGAAACAACAGAGCCCAGTTTAATATTCGCACCTTCCAGTACTTTTTGAATTCTATTAAGTTGTCGAGATCGTTCTTCAATTATACTTCTACGATATCGAACTAGTTCTCTTAATTCGCGTTGTTGTCGATTGGGAATGAAGCTGGCGGTTAGTAACCCATGACGGAGAAGTTGGGCGATCCATTCTGCATCTTTTACGTCAGTTTTTCGTCCAGGAACAGCTTTCATATGTTGTGCGTTGACGACAAAAACCTCTAAATCTTCAGCTTCAATTAAATTAACAATGGGTTTCCAATACACACCTGTACTTTCCATTGCGACATGGGTACACCCATGTGATTTTATCCAATCCATCAATTTTATTAAAAATATCGTTTTCGTTGAAAACGTTTGAATCTCCTTTCCTTCTGGTGTCATAATACAGGCAGTAATGTTGTCCTTGTGAACATCCATTCCGCAAACTCGTTCAATGATAACTTCCATTGAATTCATCCTTCCTTTGGCTTTAAAAGTAGGGGCTGGTGCAAAAATCAGAATAGGATTAATCTACCATGAGTGCTACCCGTAAGGGAGCGACAGTCTGTGATGCACCGTGATCGTTGGAGTCAGACTAAATGATGGGCTCTAATGGCACCATAGTTGATCGACCTTCCTCACCCAGCCATAGAAGCAGTATTGACGATTTTAATTCTTTTTCATTCGCTGTGGTGCAGCGCTTGCGCTGCATGGGTGGCTAAATGGCAGTTTAGTTGAAGAAGGAAAACTTATAGTAAACAAAGTAAATATTAAATGAACTAAATTTACTGTCAACTTTTATCAATGGAAATCGAATGTATTGTAGTTGCTCCAACACTAATTCTTAAACGTACTGGAGATCGAGTAAAAACGGATCGTTGTGATTCATTACGGTAAGCTCAGCTTCTTCGAGCTGGCGAACTAACTGTTGTTATACATTAGGCGTTATTTGCATCCTCGACTTAGTAAGAGCTCAAGGTAGCTTTTAACAATAAAAAAAATGAGAGTGATAAAAGAAGATAAAACAGTTATACAACAATTTTCCTCTAAGCATCCACTCCTATTAAATTAAGTAACTTAAAAATATATAATCCGAAGGACTAGGAATACCAAGTTGAATTAATTTTGTCTTTTTTTAAGATCAGTAATTGATCATGCCCCTTTTTTTAGAGTAATAGTATCAGTATGTCCAAGATTTAGGGATTACTTGCAAGCGTTTTGGTTCTTTTGCACCAGAACCGATTTAATTTTGTTGACTTCTTCACTTTAAATAGATCAGTGGAAACAATTTATATGAGAGTAGTAGTAGTAGGGAATAATGACCGAAATTTTCATATTGCTACATATAATCTAATGACATCACTACAAAATATAATATATGTGAGTAAGAAAAATATGTAGATTTAGTAAGTTATCTAACTCTTGGCTGCACTTTAATGTTTCATTGCTATTAATACCTGTACTATTTTTTCACTAGAATTTGGCAAATAGATTTTTTCAAACGTTACAAGTTAATTTAGGGAGTATAGACAGCAATGGCATATGCTAATCGCTGTTTTTTCTTGAGGGGAAATTTTTCGAAATGGAGCATAAGACCATGAGGCAGGTATTTCATATCGTGGAAGAAGGCTGGGGGCGCTGACAAGAGCGCCATTTCATGTCTTTATGGGGAATCGAAATTTACCTAGGAAAATCATTTGACTCAAATTATTTTTCTAGTAAATCATTTTAACCCGCCCCATATATTCTATATCATATCGATATGAGTTATTTTCCAATGTTCATTCTTAATCAGGTGCTCCAAGCTTTCTTTGTCTTTATTCTTAAAGTAATCAATAATTTGTTTATGCTGTTCATTCATTTGTTCTAATGCTGTAAAGAGTTTTTCTTCGTCTTTACTTAAATAAATCTGCCTGACAAAACTGGTCTGTAAAGAATCAAGAAGCTCAATTAATGTAGTGTTGTAACACTTATCAGTGTATACTTTATGGAATTGGTTTTGGTATTTTTGATAATCTGTATAATTTTTCTGAGAAATGGCAAAGTCGATTTTCCTAACCAACTCTTCCATTAGTTCCATGTCATCTTCGGTCAAATTCTCCAGAGCTAAAGTGGCTGCAAAGGCATCAAGGTAATAGTATCAAACAAGAGGTTATTAAGGCTTTTGTTCTAAAGTTATTGAGAGTAAAATAGCAACTCTTGTACAAGTCAATTTTCTTTAAATGAAATTCTTGCTGATACATTCAATTAGCAAAGTGAAGGGAGTTTATCTTGTTCGATAATCTCTCTTCACTATTTCCATAAACTATTAATAACTCTATGACTTTTTAGTTTTTTCTATTATATTTAAGTCATTATCAAACCTAGAATGTGGATTTATTCTTCCATAACAATCCTACATTTGTATCCCGTTTTTCATGTTTAGCCAGGTAAATTTGAGTTGTTTTAATACTTTCATGGCCTAAACTTGTTGAAATTGAATAGATATCAGCACCATTTTCTCTGCTGAATATAGCATAGAAATGACGAAAAAAATGGGCCGAGATTTTTCCGTTGCGTGTATAGTGTTGCAAGAACGGCAACTTTGTCCGACTAATCATTTCAGATACAAACTTAGATAAATGATTTGGACTATAAGGTTTCATTTTACTAGTTAAAATTAAATAGGAATCATCTAACGAATCTAATTCTGTTCCTAATCTTTTTCTTTTTCTATATTGTACTAGTGCATCAAATACATAATCCATTAAATATACTTCTCGTTCTTTACGACCTTTTCCCATAATCTTTAACCAATATCCTCTATGATCCCTTGAAATATCTTTCCATTTTGCAGTAGCAAGCTCAGCTGCACGTAGACCTGAAGTTGCTAAGGTAATTAGTATTGTGTAATGAAGTGGGGAGTTCTTGTAAAAGTCTAAAATCTGTTTAACCTCATCATAGGTTATATCACGATTCGGTAGGTCATTACGAGTAACATTTGCTGAAACAAATGAGTAGTGAAGAGGATGTTCTGTATATTTTTGCTCATATAAATACTTGAAGAATCCTTTAAGTACCACCGATTTTTTTGCTATGGTGGTTTTTTTATATGGTTGTCCATTTCGACCTAATGGAGCTGCTATTAACCATTTTTGGTAATTTAATAGATGTCTTGGCTCAATTATTCTCAAGATGCTTTGACTATCAATGTAGAATGTATCTTCTAATAAGATTTGTTTATTCTCAACCAAATGGTTATAAAACAGTAAGAGTTCTTTTATATATGTTTTTCGTGTTTGAAGATTTTTACTACCACTAACATCATCAGTTTCATATAAATCACCAATTTCTTTTTTCTGGTAGACAAAACGGTAAACCATATCAATATCAGAAAACGCCTCATGTACATCTACTTTATACTTCTCTGCAAATTCCTGAGTACGATCTAAAATCTGAATTTGTTCATTTGTTAATGAAAGTGGATATTCATTTATCTTAACTAATACTTCGTAATTCTTATTAGCAGGAAATAAACTTTGTACTTCCATTAATGCACACTTCCTTTCAATACTTTACCAAATACTAGAAATTTAATTGTTTCTTACTATATTAAACTATTTAAATATTAATATCCATACTTAAACTATAAACCATTGTATTAGAAATAAAAGATTAAAGTTTTATTGAGTAATTAATATGCGTATTCTTATAAAAGTAATAAAAGAGTCCATTCTTTTACTTTATTTGAGTATTAAATATTACGTATTTTAACTTTATATTCAAAGTCCTATTTGCAATATACATAAATACGAATCTTGAGTATAATATTTATAATTCCATTTTTCACCCAAGAAATGGAACAGTTAAATAAAACTTCTAAACTACTTAGGATGCAAAAAACTTTATTAAATAAATGGAAGAGGGAAAAAATTGAGAGAACAACAACTTGAAAATGAAGAAGTATTAACAACAAAACAAGTCATTAATTACCTAACTGAAGAGTGGGGAAAAGAACCTTCCTTAAACATGATTTACTATTATGTAAGGGAAGGTAAATTAAAGCCAAAGTATGAAGATAACTGGCGCATTGAAGGAACTTTGCAGTTTGATAGAGTTGTAGTTGAAGAATTTTCAAGAGAATTTAAACGACCAGAGGGGTATACACTTTCTGAAGTATCAAAAATGGTCGGTTTACATGTAACTACACTTCAAAAGTATATTAAACATGGCTCATTAGACGCATCGAAATTTGATTATAAAGGTAAACCTACCTATTTTGTCTCTAACAAAGCATTAGATAGTTTAAAAGAATCTGATAATGTAAATATGAGTAAGTCGAAACGAAAATCCTTCTTTACAAGGGATAAACAATTTTACTTATTCCAATCATTTAGAAATGAAACCACGAATGATTACGGACGCATTATAAATGTAAATAATAATATCCCTACATTATTAACCGCCCATGGAAAAGAAATAATAGGATCAGCCATTAAAGATAATGGTTATGAACCGATCTATAAAGTACCTACTTTCAAACGAATTACTAAGAAAGTCTTTGCAATATTTGAATTACAAATCCCTAATAATATAAATAGTAAAGAGTATCGGGTATTTGATTTTCTTTATAATTTTATTGGTGCGGAAAACATCAACATTGAACAAGACTCATATAAAATAATCCTTAAAATTAAACCAGTATTTGTTCAATTGAATAATGAACTTCTTGATAATTATCAAGAAACTATTTTGTTGCTTGAAAGAATATTAAAAGAGGGCGCCATACAAATAAGACATAATGGAGTATATTTCGGAACAGATATTGAAAGTATTACAATTAATGTTCCAAAGAGTATTAAAGAACAATTACGTGGACTTGCTAATGAATCGAATTTATCTATCGAAGATTATATTAAAGAAAAATTAATAAATCTATTATAAAAAGAAGAACAGAATAGGTATATATAATAGGAAGAAAGTGGTGTGAAAATCGATAGAAGTAGTTGATCAAATTGACTTATTCAATATTGAAGTTGGGAAGGATACTAGAAAAGACTTGAAGAACTTCAAATTAATATTCAGACACAATTCTTTTTTAACAATAAAACTGTAAAAATTAAAGCTATAAATCCATAGCAATACGATGTTAAAAGCTGTATATGTTGAGAAGAAAGGGGTAATTGCTAATTCAAAGGCTTCTAAGTAAATAGCTAATTACTGATGTTCTGTTTGGTTTAAGGTAATCAACTACAGATATGAAGAAGGTATTATTTCTCCTCTTAGACAGAGCGAGTTAGAGTTACATATACCAAATTAGAAAGAAAATTAAATGATAAGTTCCTCTACAAACGGGCGTATTTCTGAAAAAAGAAATACGCTCTTCTAAATGAATTACCTAGTTTATTAAGTGGTCCTTCTTCAAATGTAGGATCCATCCTCTATAAATGAGTATTCATATGCGCTCTTTTACTTTTATTTCTTCAATTACAAATACCTTATATTTATTTTCTAGGCAGTTCTAGGTATACAGGTAAAAATAAAGAGATTTAACACCAATAATATAATTAATTATATTATTGACATATATTACAACATATAAAATAACAATATTTATAAGTGTAATATTAATGATACTATAAACATATATACTTTAAGTAGTTATTTGTTGAAACCATCCTTTTGTATTCCATTTTTAATTGAAGTCGATAATGTATTAACAGATATTCAGTTGCTTCTTTCCAGTTTTAATGATAAAGATGGAAAGTAAACAGAAAAACTCTAACCAATTTTCAGTAGTTAGAGTTTTGATTTTCTTGCTTTATCTTTCAGCCAATTTAACATCTTTTCATCATTTTTCTTATTTTGTCGCTTATTTTCTTTTCGGATATAACGAGAAAGGGTAGTGTGCGCGATTCCCATTTCTTCTGCGGACTGGCGGATACTCATATTTAAGGCAACAATCGTCTCTTTCATGCTTTCAGGTGTAAGGGTTACCTCTGTTGAAATAATAAGATCGAATGATTGTTGCTCGGACTTTATTGTTGGTTTAGTATCCATTTTTTTTTCTGATTCATATTCAACTGATGCAGCTATTTCACTACTAACAAATTCTGATTGTGGTGTGAGAATTTCTTCATTACTTAGAGAAGCTATCTTGTCATAACTAAATTCTTGCATACGTTCGATTATTTTTTCATCAACTGTATAGTTAGAATTTACCAACAATTTTTTTTGATTTTCTTTTACGACAATATCGGTTGGTAGAATGATCAAATTAAGTTTAGACCAATAATTTTGAAACCAGCCTTTTTTACCAACTTGTTCTTCATGCACAGGTTCCGTATAGTCCCAACTTTTAATTACGCCATCTTTTTGTAATTCATCTAATACGTTTTCAAACTTGTCCCTCGTTTGTACTCCATTGTAACGTGCGGAGATATCTATTACTTTTAACAGAGTTGATACTTTAAATGGTTGCTGCAATGTGCGCTTAATGGTTCTGATTTTCCATTGGAGGTTTAAGTATCGAGTTAATCGCTTGTGTTCACGTTGTGTGAAATGACTATACTGAAAGACTTTTAAATCTAACAAACCAAGTGATCGGTTAGGACCATCTAAATATGGAGTCAAAACAGATGTTGGTTTTACTTGTACCGCATAGATTCCTTTAGGTTCACCAGATTTTTTATCATATGCCACACGTATTTTACCAATTTCAAACATTCTTTGAAAATCTTTAAATTTATAGAGCTCATTATCCTGAATTTCTTGAGTATTCACCACTTTTACTTTCTGATCGCCAAGAGATATCCAAATACTCGAAAGGGCAGCAACACGTTTCATGATATTGAATCGATCTTCTTCACGAAAGTCGAGCACTTGTCCTTTTGCTGAACGTTTTTTAAGATTTCTAAGTCGCAGAGCATCGTTACTATGAAATTCAATGTAACCGTCACTGCTTTTTGGAGATACCATCCATAAATAGGTAATTAAATCAAAAAGGTCCGCAGTCATTTCATCCAATGAATGGATGGTGGATTCAATCAACTCTAGCCACATTTCTTGCTGATCAGAAGTTAAATCGATATTTTGTGACTCAAAAGGTCTAAGTTCAGCCAATCCTCTTACTTTACCACGATTGTCAATAATCTCTGTTGCTAAATAGCCTTCTTCTCCTTTTTTAAAATCTTTTTTCTTTGTTACAATATCCCTCATCAGATGAAAGTCCATATCCATACTGGAATAAATATAATCACGTTTTAATACATCATCAATTTTTTCTTCGTTGACGCTTCGTTTTACCTCATCATTAGGAAATTCCTTAATTAAGTGGCCAGCTAATATCACTCTGATGGTGTCCGCATATTTTTCAACTGCTTCAATAATCATTTGTTTTGTTATATATTTTTCAAAATATAAAGTCTGAGTGAATAAGAAAAATAATGCTCTAAAGCTTGGTCCCATTGCACTACATGGGGACTGATACCTAACCTCATCTTCTGTCATATGATAGGCTTCAGTTTTCCATTTCTCAATTATATACTGGCGATCTTGAAATAGTCGTTTCGTTTCTTCAAATATACAAATTTTTAATATTTCATAGTTTAAAATCTGATGATCTAGTATTCTTTCATATTTCACCGACAAGAACATCCTCTCAATCTGCACCAAGTAATGTGCAAAAAATCAAATCACTTTACTTATTTTATCATAAAATGCACCACAGGATTGTTATTACATCAAGGATTTTCACAAAATGAACAGAAAATGCACCAAATACTACACAGGTTCCGCTGAAATAGATAAAATGCACCGAATAAATGCACCGAATACTACACAGATTCCGCTAAAATAGGTAAAACGCACCAAATACTACATAGATTCCAGTGAAATAAATAAAACGCACCAAATACTATACAGGTTCCGCTGAAATAGATAAAACGCACCAAATACTATACAGAATCTGCTGATATAGAAACGCACCAAATACAACATAAGTTCCCGCTGAATTAGATAAAATGTATTAATATTTTAAGTATAAAGTTATTATTATTTCTATTATTTTTGTATCAATGTACCATTAGAATAAAAGGTTCAAATTACTTATGCTAAACTCTGTTATTAATATAAAACGTTAATAAAATAATAAAGATTTATATAGTGTTAATATATAAAGATGTATCGTCTATTTTAACCATCTTACGTAAACTTTTAATTGTTTTAAGTAAAAAAACAGTTCATATTAATAGGGGTAGCTCGTTTATTCGATAATGGGTCATTTTGTTAGAAATGGTTTCAGCCAAATAGATTATTTGAGTTTAAATAAACTATTATTGTGAATTTTTTCACTTAAACTACCATGAAAATTAGTTTCTTCATAAATAGATAAATGACAATACTAAAGAAAACTCTGCTCAATCGTTAAAAAAAAGAGTAGAGCTAACTAAAAAGCCTAGTGATTACAATTGACTGGATAAAAGTCAGTATCAGTATAGACACTTCCCATACATTTTCATTCGCTGTGGTGCAGCGCGAGCGCTGCATGGGTGGCTAAATGGCAGTTTAGTTTAAGTGAAAAGATTCACAAGTTGAATTGAGTAGCCTTATTCACACGGCACGTAATAAGGATGTTACCTTGCAGTAAGACTTCTCTAATTGTATTATGAAATCAAGAATTATAGTAGATAAACTGTGGAATGAGGTATAAATTTGAGAATTGATATTTATTTTCATGATTATAAAGATAAAAGTGAATCAAACAGAACTTTGGAAGTTCTTCAGTTATACCTTAACAAACACACAATTATGAAAAACTATAGTAGTGTTTATAATAGCATATCATTCAAATTTTTGAATAACCCACCAAAGAAAAGGGAAGCTAAAGTACTAATGCCCTATGGTGTTCATCCCGAGGTAGAGATTCTATCACATTTTGAAGATAATCGAAAATTATCTGTAGAGGTATTTCATCTTGCACTAGGATTATTAAAAGAGGCAATTCCTCGTATACCATATGCACCTACTAAAAAAGAATTTGATTTTGATGTTGAAGAACTTTTGAAAGATATTATTATTTCTATTAAAGATGCACCTAATTCTAAACAAGAACTCAAATTTTTGGATGATAATAAGAAACAATTTACATTGCAAAATCGTTTAAATCATAAATTAAGAATCATTCAAAATTTTAGAGAGAATCCCAGACCTTTAGATACAAGAATTATAGGAGTACGTATCTTTAGTAACATTCAATTTGATGATGGTGATGATGACGTATATTTCTATCAAAATATGTATTCAATCATTTTTTCTGATGTTCTCTATTGGTACGATATCCGATTACCAGGCTATAAAGAAATTTACATTGAATTAGTAGAATCTGTAGAAGAAGCTATTGATATTAGTACAAGTAAGGATGATTGGTTTCAATATACTCATGCAATTTTAGATTACACTACTTTTAAGCAAGCTTCCCAAGAAATAAAGGAACAATTGTTGTTAAAAAGTTTAATTGAGGGATTAAGATACATTACTGATTTTGACCACCTAGAAGTAAACAAAATTGAAGGTGCAATTGAATATATCCAAAAGCATAAACTGAAAACTCCTTTGACGTATAGCATTAAAGAAAATGATGAATACAAGGTAACTATTCATTATAAGGTGACAAGAGAAACGATCATAAGAAACTATGTAAAAGCTATATATAATATACATATTTTCCAAAAGGCAACTGGAAAAGAAAGTGTGAATCATCTTGGGATATTCGAAACATTCAATGTTCCGTATATTTTGGGAAATATTACTCTTACAAAGAAGCAAGTCACAATAAAGGGGAGAAAAGGTTTAAGAGCGGAGGTTTATCGTTCAAGTGAAAAAGCTCCGATTGAGTTCAAATTTGAATTTCAAAAAATGTTTTTGACCAATGAAGAAGGTGATACCGTTGGTTAAAACATATATCAGCATTTGTTACATAAAAATTGAAGTCAAGATGTTTTAATTATAATTTCCTTATTCAACTAACGCATGCGATAGTTGAACAACATGATCGGCTGTTTAGTCGATTTTTTTATTGAAGTAAATG
>NZ_NTZO01000113.1 GCF_002559405.1 Bacillus sp. AFS001701
TACTTAAATTAATTATATATAATAGCTTTAGAATTCAATCTTAAGGGAATAGACAAAGGGGCTCTAAATGATGTATCAAGAACAAAGATTAGCTTTGATCATAAAGTATTTGGCTTCAAATAATGAGATTACTTTAGAAGAAATATGTACGATGCTTAGCGTTTCAAAGGATACAGCAAGAAGAGATCTTGTCAAACTTGAAGAACGCGGGGAAATTATCCGAATAAAGGGTGGAGCAACTCTACCAACATCTAATCAAAATTTAACAGATTATAAAGAACGAAATGCCACTGAAGGCAAAGAGAAAATTGCGCAAAGAGCATCATTACTTATTCGCGAAACGAGTGACTTATTGATGGATACATCCTCAACTTGTGCACTCATGTCAAAATTTATGTCAGGTAAACAAGTTAATGTGATTACAAATTCAATTGATATAGTAGATTTATTAGGTGAGTTTGAAGAAATTCAAACCTTTATGCTACCAGGAAAATTTAATCGAAAAAATAGAAATTTAGTCGGACCTAGGACAATTGAGACACTTAATGACTACAAAGTTGATCAGCTATTTCTTGGTGCTTGTGGAATTAGCGCAGACGGAATAACTTCACCTGATGAAGAGGAAGCCTTTTTAAAGAAAAAAATGATCAGTTGTGCTAAACAAGTAGTTTTATTGGCAGATCATACAAAGTTTGAAAAAGTTTTTCTGCACAAGGTATGTGATATTAAGGGGATAGACATCATTATTACTGACAAAAATCCAGAAGAAGAATTTGAAAGAAAAATAATCGAATTTAATATTCATTTAATTAGTTTAGAAGAAGAGGAAAGTGAGAGGATTTCGGATGAAAAAAATTAAGGTTGGTTTAGTTGGATATGGTTTTTCAGGAGCTACGTTCCATGCACCATTTATTAGTGTGCTAAAAGAATTTGAATTAACAAAAGTTGTTAGTTCAAAAAAGGAAGCTGTCCAAAGAGATTTAGGAGATGTAGAGGTAGTAAGTAATTTAGATGAGGTATTAAAAGATGAATTAATTGACTTAGTTGTCATTACTACGCCAAGTGGTATGCATTATGAAATGGCAAAACAAAGTTTAGAAGCTGGTAAACATGTCATTTTAGAAAAACCGATGGTCGTGGAAACATGGGAAGCAGAAGAGCTAATCAAGATTGCTGAAGAAAAGAATCGAGTACTAAGCGTTTATCATAATAGAAGATGGGATAATGACTTTTTAACAGTTAAAAAGTTAATAAATGAAGGTGTATTAGGAGAAATCAATACATATCAAGTTCATTTTGACCGATATAGACCAGAAGTAAGAAATCGATGGAGAGAAAAGCAAGGTCCTGGTTCTGGCATGTTATATGATTTAGGTTCGCATTTAATTGATCAAGCTTTAAGCCTTTTTGGACAACCTCAATTCATCTCAGCGGATGTATTTGCACAAAGAGAAAATGCAGAAACAGATGATTATTTCCATATCATCTTAGGATATGACAAACTACGTGTAATCTTACATTCTGGTTCTATCATCCCAAGAAACGGACCGCGTTTTCAAGTTCATGGAAACAATGGGAGCTTTATAAAGTATGGAATAGATGGACAAGAATCTGCACTAAAAGAAGGTAAAAAACCTACTGAACAAACATGGGGAACGGATGAACCACAATTCTATGGAAAGCTCTATACTGTTGAAGGCGAAAAAGAAATGGAAGAAACGATTGAAACAATACCAGGTTCGTATACAACATATTACAAGAAAATTGCTGAAAGTATTTTAAATGGTTCCAATGCTCCCGTTACAGGTATAGAAGGCTTATCTGTTATTAATATCATTGAAGCAGCACTTAAAAGTAGTGAAGAAAAGAAAGTAATCTATCTATAAATTGGAGATTGTATGGAAGAGAAAACGATTCAACAAAAACTTGAAGAGGTAAGGAAACAAGAAGAATAGCTAATCTTTAAAAGTTTTTCAAATAAAAATGCTTTAGAAATTGGTTTGTTAATTATTGAAGCAGCTAAAGAGTTTGATAAACCAGTTGCTATAAATAGTTTGAAAAACGGTCAAAGCGTCTTCCATTATGCAATGGATCATACATCACCAGACCAAGATTTATGGATCAAGCGAAAATCTAATATTGTTCTCCGTCATCATTGCAGCTCTTATTATATGAGACTTTACAATGAGATGAAAAAAAGATCATATAATGAATTTTATTCAGCCAGTCCGTCTGAGTTTGCTGCACATGGTGGGGCATTTCCTATTAAAATTGAAGAATCGGGCGTAATTGGTGTCATTACTGTTTCAGGGTTAGCACAAGAAGAAGATCATAATCTAATTGTGGAGGCATTAGGTAAATTCCTCTATAAAACGATATAAGTTTAAAATTTATAAATAATAGATTATTTTTTAAAAATTATTATGAAATTTCAAAGGAGTCGGATGATCGGCTCCTTTTTTACATGAGTCTCGACCAAAAATCTTAATCATAATATGGTATGTTGGAGTACATTGAAAATAAAGGGATTCAATGCCTCCACATCGAATATTAAAGTGCTATTCGTAGCCTATACGAGAACCATTTAAATCTTTTAAATTATGAAGAAAAAAATACATAAGGTGGGAAAATAGTGAACATTAGAGAAATCAAACTAGAAGATGCAGAAAATTTTGCAAAACTAATTATAGATATTGAAAACCAGGCAGATTTCATGCTTTATGGAGCTGGGGAAAGGAATACAACAACTGAAAAACAACGAAAACAGATAGAAGTGATTGAAAAATCCCCAAATTCGACAATATTTGTTGCGGAAGAAACTTCTGGGAAGTTAGTCGGTTATGCGTTTGCAATTGGTAGTACCGCAAAAAGGAAAAAACATTCAGTCTATCTTGTCATTGGGATTTTAGAGGTATTTACTGGTAAGGGAATTGGGACAAAATTTTTTCAAGTATTAGAAAAATGGGCAATTAATCATAGTATATTCCGATTAGAATTAACTGTTGTAAAACAGAATGAAGCAGCAGTAGGTTTATATAAAAAGATGGGCTATCAAATCGAAGGAACAAAAATAAATTCCTTGATAATTGAAGGAAATAGCTTTGATGAGTATTATATGGCTAAGATATTATCATAACTAATGGATTGCCCCTATAAGATTTGGAAATTGTTGGTGGAATTGCTGGATGGACTTTGAATTATTTTCTTTTGAATAATCAGTAAAAATCTATTAATAATTTTAAGTTAGAGGTAAGGTTTGTAAAGAGATATGTATCAACTGTCTATTGGACTGTTATTCTATCTACTAGTCTTGCAGGTACAGCTTTTTCGGATTATATGGATCGTTCATTAGGATTAGGCTATATGAAAGGCTCATTAATTCTAATAAGTTTACTTGCTATCATTTTTATTTTTTGGTATTTTACAGAGCCAACGTTAAATGTGAAAAATATGCGACGAAAAGGGTAGAGGTTTTATATTGGATTGCTATTCTTGTTTCTAATACATTAGGGACTGTAGCAGGTGATTTTTTATCTCATAAATCTGAAGGGGTAGGTACATTAGCAAGTGGAGGAAGTTACCTCGAACAAGGGTTAGGATTAACTATCGCTCAAGGTGCAATGCTTACTGGTGGACTAATATTATTAATTCTTTTCGCATACTGGTTTACAAATTTAAATAGAGTATTTTTATTTTGGCTAGCGTTCGTTCTGACACGACCATTTGGAGCAACATTTGGAGATTTCCTAATTAAACCTCAAGAAAAAGGCGGATTAGGATTAGAGAACGGAACTCAAATCGCATCTGCAATTTTATTAGGTGTTCTTATAGTTTGTATAGTCATCCAGTTTGTAATAAATAAATCAAAAATAGATAAATCTGAAATGAATCAATCTGATATTCAAGTAAGTTAATTTCATTTAAGGATTAAATAATAGGAGAGTGGGAGGTAAGTAAGTTAATTAACCCTTCACTCTCCATATTATTTTGGTAGAAAAAAAGCTGCCAAAGCAGCTTAAATTAATAATGTATAATGTCAATTAATCTCTTTTAAATCTAACCATTCAGAATATGTCAAAATGTTTAATTCATCTTTTTTATTTACGGCATAATTAACAATCGTTTTATACTTTTTTGGATCAAAATTCATTTGAGCTTTATCAGCTTTTTTATCAAATCGATGGTTAGTAAATACAATTGATTGTTTCGTCTTTATTGCTAAGTCAATTTGATCTTTAACCCATGAAATGTCGGTACTAGGAAGTAAATTAATCGTACGAACTTCATATTTTTTGATATTATTTGTTTGTATTCCATCCCTAATAGTACGAGCACTTCGATAATGTCCTTCCTGCAAGGTATTCAAAGTATCTTGATTAAAAGACCCATATGGATAAACAGCGATATTACTTGCTCTTGTAAAACAGTGTTGATCAAGCCATTCACGTGCATCGTTTAATTCACTTTTTTGCTCTTGTTTTGTTAAACTTGCTAAATGTCGATGAGTATTTGTATGATTCATCAAATCCCAACCAGAACGATATAAAGTATTTAATTGACGTAATGACATATATCCTTCAGTACCTATTTTAGAAGGAATGACAGCAATACTTCCTTTTACATCATTATCTTTTAGGATTTTAAAACCTTTCGTAAATTGCGTTTCCCATCCGTCATCCATTGTAAAAATAATGTTAGCTTTATTTTGGTTTTTTTGAGTTTCTTGTGGTGTTTGAACTTTACTTTGCAAATTTTTACAATTAGTTTGCAGCAAATTATTTTGTGGTTTAGGCTCTGACAAATAAGATGCACTACTTTTCATAAACGGATATGCTATCAAAAATGATGAAATTAGAACAGCATATACGATAACTAGTTTTTTATCCAACGTTCTTCATTCCTTTATCCTTTTCTAACTCATAAATTCTCCCGGATCGTGAAACTTTGTTCCAATCATTTCGGTTTATAAAATAGGAAATAGTTCCAAATAGTACAAAAAATAATGTTACAAAACGATAGACAAATAAGTCTAAAATAATTGTAACCGTTAATCTGATCTTTTCTTTGCCTTTGAATTTAACGCCATAATAATTAGCCAAATACATAGCAAATAGACTATAAATAAAATTTAAAGATACAACTCCAAGCAGATAGAATAATAGTAGATTTTGAGCATGTCCTATATTTGTAAACAACATATAGCCAAAATTAAAAAGCGTAAAATAGATAGCAACTGTACCTAAAATAAAAGAATCAATTAACATAAAGAAAGAAACAGTGCGAAATAAAAAGGTCTTTATAAGCAGTGGAAAATAATAAATGACACAATCAATAAATGCCTTTTGCCAACGAATCCTTTGCTTAAATAAATCCTTCCAGGTTTCTGGACACTCCGTATAACAGACAGCATTTGGGACGAACACCATTCTCTTGCCAGGATTTTTTAAAATGTATTGTTGAAATTTTAATGTAATGTCGATATCTTCTCCTAAAGTCTTTCTATATCCACCAACTTTAAATAAAATTTCTCTATTAAAAACCCCGAATGCTCCGGAAATAACGGAGAGTGCATCGAATTTCGCAAGAGAAACTCTATTAATATAGAATCCTTTTATGAATTCAAAAATTTGAAATCGAATGACATGATTTACCTTTAAAGTACGATCGATATTTTTTTGATTAAATTGAACACCTTGAAGGGGATGCACCATTCCTCCTGCTGCTAATACATCTTGATCTTGGAAAACTTCATTCAGGACATCCAATGCGTCGTTTGCAAGAATACTATCTGCATCTAAAGTTACGACTAATTCATTTTTAGAGTATTCGATTCCAGCGTTTAAGGCGTCATGTTTTCCACCATTTACCTTGTCTATTACATAAACATTTGGGTAAATAGTCGATTTATAAAAGTTTTTGATTTTATTACTCTTTAACTGATTTGATATTTTTCGCTCTTCCGGTGTTAGACGAAGAAGTTTATGTAAAATTTTCATGGTTTCATCTTGAGAGCCATCGTTAATATAAATAACTTCTTTTGCTGAGTAATCTAATCTATTAATACCTTTAATAGCTGTTTCAATAATGCTTTCTTCGTTAAAGCATGGGATGAGTATGCTGATGCTTTTATTAGTTCGTATGATGTTTTTTTTTCGTTTCTTACGATGATAAAAGATTGGTAGTGCATTGATCATATGTAAGATTGGGAAGAAGGTACATAAGAATAGGGTGAGTATTGTAACAAATTGCATAATTAAATCTCCTTAAAACTTGTAATGTTACGTAATTTCAATATGTGAGTATGAAAGATCATAATCAATCAGCCATAACAAAATTAGATTTCTACTTCGATTATTTTAACGAGATTTTGGTTAGTTTAATATGTTATTCTTTGAACAATTTATTTCAAAATGAATACGAACAATACAAATATTAAAATGTATTTGAAATTCGTGGTAATTTCACGTACCGTATTTTATTTTTAATTAAATTAAATTTAAATGGTAAAAT
>NZ_NTZO01000114.1 GCF_002559405.1 Bacillus sp. AFS001701
CTCTGAAATAAATAACTAATTTTTGGAAATTGCCATTCTTAATAAAGCCATTATTTTACATTAAAACTTGGTTCTAAAACATAGAATTTAATGAATAAATATGCTATTGTTCTAATGAATTATTTAAAAATTTAAAATCGAACATTTTATCAAAATTATGAAATTAATAAAAAGGAAGAAGGAACGTCAGTTGATTTACAGTAAACAAGATGTGCTACACAATGAATCCCAGAGCATTAAAAATGGCGCTGCATCTACAATCGCAATCAGTTTATCAAATAACTACTTTATATTGTTTGCTATTGCAATTTTAGGTGCTACCAATTATCAAGTTGGTTTAATTTCTTCCTTACCTTCAATCGTCGGAATGGCCGCGATGCTCCCAGCTGCTTTTCTGGTTAATAAGTTAGAAGAAAAAAGAAAATTCACTGCCTACTCCATTTTCTTTACACGTTTTTTTCTATTAATAATGGTTTTTCTTCCATTTATTAAATCAGAGCATATCGCATGGTTTTTTGTTATTTTAATTGCATTAATGAATTTTCCAGGTACATTTCTAAATTTAAGCTGGCAAGCATTTATTGGTGATTTAATTCCAGCAGATCGTCGAAACACATTTTTTGGCAATCGAAATAGAATACTAACCTTTACGGGAATGATTGTAACGCTTGTAGCAGGAATATGTATGAAATCCATCAGCCCAAAAAGTGCCCTTCCATATCAATTACTTTTTTTATTCGCGTTTATATTCGGAATGATTGAGTTCTTTTATATATTGAAACATAAAGAGGAGAAGCAAAAAATTGAAATTTCTAATCATTATTCTCCTTTTTCAAAACATCTTTTTCAGTATAAACCCTATATCTCATTTTTAGTTTGTGCACTATTTTTTAACTTCGCGTGGCAAATGGCATGGTCTTTATTTTCGATCTATCAAATAAGATTTGCTCATGCAACTGCTTTTTGGATTAGTTTATTTACTGTAAGCAACCAACTTTCACAAATCGTTAGCTTTCGTTGGTGGGCAAAGATGGCGAATCGTTATAGTAATACTCAATTATTAATATGGATTTCAATCGGAATGGCATCTGCACCTATTTTAAATATTTTATCAACAAATTATGTATACTTATTTATCGTAAACTTCACATCAGGATTTTTTGTATCTGGTACAGTTTTAATATTATTTAATAGTTTACTAGAAGCTACTGAAGAAGAACATCGCACTTCTTATATTGCTAATTATAATTTCCTACTTTCAATCGTTGCCTTCATCGCTCCACAATTTGGTGTTTTTTTACTTGAATCATTTAGTATGAATATTGCGATGATTATTTCAACGATATTTAGAGGATTGGCTGGAGTATTCTTTGGCGTGATGGCCTATAAAATGGCACATTCGAAACAATTAGATTATAAACAAAATAAAATATCTCTCTAGATAAATCTAAAGGAGTTCAAACGATTGAACTCCTTTTAGAAGTTTAAGTGATAATAATGATTTTAATGTTAATATGGTTGTACGGTTTTATATTATTAACAAATTTTAGTAATTGTTTGTTCTTAAGAAGTTATTTAAAAAAGTTGATGTTCGATCTTAATTGACCTTAAACTGATTAATAAACAACTGTTTAAATTTAATAACTAAGGCTTTAAAACCACTTTAATACAATTATCTTCTTTATTATTAAAAATATGATAAGCATGATCTGCTTCATCTAAAGATAATTTATGAGTAATAATTTTCGTAGGATCAATATTTCCACTAGTAATTTGTTCATATAAGTAGGGCATATAATGTCTTGCCGGAGCTTGCCCCATTTTTATATTGATATTTCTACTGAAAAATGCACCTAAAGGAAACGCATTATAGTTCCCACCGTAAACTCCTGTGATTTGAACAGTTCCGCATTTTTTAACAGCTTTTGTTGCAATTTGAATTGGTCCTAGTGTTCCACCTTGTAATTTCATTTTCTGTTCAATAAATTCCAACGGTGATTTCTTCCCATCCATACCAACACAATCGATGACAACATCCGCTCCACCTTTTGTTATCTCTTTTAAGGTTTCACCCATATCTGGATCTTTCGAAAAATCATAACTCTCTGTTTTATTCACCTTTTTTGAATGCTCTAATCGGTAATCGATATAGTCTACTGCAATAACTCTTTTTGCACCTTTTTTCCAGGCAAACTCCTGAGCCATTAACCCAATGGGACCGCATCCTAATACAACGACTGTATCTCGTTCTTTGACCCCTGCATTTTCAACACTCCAAAATGCAGTTGGTAGTACATCTGAAAGAAACAGTAGATGATCATCATCTAGCTCACAGTTTTCTGGTATTTTAAACGGAGTATAATTGCCAAACGGTACCCTTAAATACTCTGCTTGGCCACCTGGATAATCACCAAACTTGGAAGTATAGCCAAAATAACCACCTGAATCATAATGTGGATTCGAGTTATCGCACTGACTTTGTAAACCATGATTACAATATGGACAAGTTCCGCATGCTACTGTAAATGGAATTACGACTCGATCTCCTTTTTTTAAATTAGTAACACCTGGACCGACTTCTTCAACTATTCCCATTGGCTCATGTCCTATAATATAGCCCTCTTTTATCGGAAAATTACCTTGATATAAGTGAAGGTCAGAGCCACAAATTGCTGTTGAAGTAATTTTAATAATGACATCATCTTTATGATGAATTTTTGGATCATCTACTTTAATCGTTTTTACATTATAATGCCCTTGATAAGTAACCGCTCGCATAGTACGCCTCCTAATTCAGGTCATTTTTATAGCGTTACCTTAAGGAGTATAAATATGTAATTA